>JAICJW010000246.1 GCA_025928215.1 Chloroflexia bacterium
AGCATATCCCGATCATTATGATCTCAGCGCACCCCGACGCGCGGAAATCCGCCGCTGCGGTCGGCGCCGACGCCTTCCTCGCCAAGCCGTGGGATATTGCTGCCCTGATCGCGATTGTCGGGCAATTCGCGCTTGCTTCGTAACGCATTTCGTTGCCACTCGCCACACAGAAAGAAAGCCGCCCCATGAGGCGGCTTTCTCGGTTGCGTCTCGGTGCTGCTTAGACGGGTGAGCGGCTGCCCATGATCGCGCGGACGATCCACGTCAGGATCAGCGCGCCGATGAAGGCGACGACGATCGAGAGGATAATACCCGTCGTCCCATTAAAGAAGAGACCGAGGATAATACCGCCGACGAAGGCGCCAATCAACCCGACGATCAGGTCGGAGATGATATTCCCGCCGCCCGAACCCGCCACCATATGCGCGAGCCAGCCGGCGATCAACCCAACAATGATCCAACCGATGAGGCCCAAACCGAAGTTGATTTTCGCCAGTTCCAGAAGCGCCATCTGCGATACCTCCTAACAATACGGATAACCACACACATACCGCACGTGGATTACGCAAGCATCGTGCCACGATAGGAGGTGACGAACATGCAACCCGTTTCACGTCACGCTGAAGCCGCCATCCACGGTGATCGTTGTGCCGGTCGTCCACGCGGATTCGTCGGAGGCGAGGAAGATCGCCGCGCCGACCATGTCTGCCGGTTGCCCGGCGCGACCGAGCGGAATGCGGCTGACACGCCCGGCGAGCACGTCCGGTGTCCGGAAGATGCGCGTCGTCAGGTTCGTCTCCACCAATCCCGGCGCGATGGCATTGACGCGGATACCATGTGGCGCGAGTTCGAGCGCCATGCCGCGCACGAGCATTGCTACGCCTGCCTTCGCCGCCTGATAGTGGACGAGTTCGGGTTGGGCGCTGTGGGCGCTCACGGAGGAGGTGGCGATGATGCTTCCGCCCGTGCCATTCTGCACCATCTGCCGCGCCGCCCCCTGCCCGACGAGGAACGGCCCCTTGAGGTCCGTATCAAGCACCCAATCCCACATTGCCTCATCAATCTCGAGAAAGGGCACGCGGCGGTGCGTCCCGGCATTGCAGACGACGATGGAGAGCGGGCCGAATGTGGCCGCTTCCGTAAGCATCTGCGCCACCTGCCCGGCGTCCACGATGTCCGCCTGCACCGTCCGCGCGCGCTGCCCCATACCGCGAATTTCCTCGGCGATCTCCTCCGCTTCCCGCTGCCGTGTCCGGTAGTGGACGATTACGTCCGCCCCTTCGCGGGCGAAGCCGAGCGCGATTGCCTCCCCGATACCGCTCGATGCCCCCGTCACCAGTGCGATCCGTCCCGCGAGCCGTCCCTCCGCCATACCATTTCCTCCTCACATACATCTACAATAGGAAAGACCATTGAACCATAGAGGGCGCGCTTTGACATCGGCGACCGGCGATTGAGCATGACCAGCATGGTACAGGGGGTGGCGCATGAGGCTCACCGGCAAGGTAGCGTTGATCACCGGCGGTGGCGGCGCGATCGGTGGCGCGCAGGCGCGGCTCTTCGCGCGCGAGGGCGCGGCCATCTGTGTGGCCGATCTCTTTCCTGAGAAGGCAGCGGCCGTCGCGGAGGAGATTGCGGCGGCTGGCGGTCGCGCCCTCGCTGTCCGGCTCGATGTTCAGCGCGCGGATGCGTGGGCGGAAGCAGTCGCGGCGACGGAGCAGGCATTCGGGCCGGTCTCAATCCTCTGTAACAACGCGGGCGCGAATGTGCGCGTCGGGTTCGATGAGCAGACGGAGGAGATGTGGCATTTGATCGTCGGCACGATCCTCACCGGCTCCTTCCTCGGCATTAAAGCAGTGATACCCGCGATGCGCCGCGCCGGTGGCGGCGTGATCGTCAATCTCGGTTCCCTGGCCTCGATCCGTCCGGGCGCGGGTAGCCCCGGATACGGCGCGGCGAAGATGGGGCTTGTCGGCCTCACACGTTCCGCCGCCGCCTCTTATGCGCGGGAGAATATCCGCTGCATGCTGATCTCCCCCGGACATGTGGATACGCCATTCATCCGGGATGACACCCCCTACAGCCCGAACGATCCGCAGACAAGCATAGACAATCCGGCGAACTACGAACGCCGCCTCCAGAACACACCGCTCGGTCGCCTCCAGCGGGCGGACGACATCGCGAGCGCATTCCTCTTCGCCGTTTCGGACGACGCGGCGATGATTACCGGCTCGATGATTACCGTGGACGGCGGCGCCGCATTGCTCTAAAGAGCGTTCTTCTCTGTGTCCTTCCTGTCCTCTGCGCTATGATTCTCCCGTTTCATGGGGGACGGTTGCTGATCGGAGGAGGGATAGGCGTGCAGGACGAGCGGGATGAACTGAGCGAGATGGGGAACACGGATGCGAGCGCGTCGAAGACGCGGGAAGCGCCCCTGCTGCCGGGTGCCGAGGGGCGGCGATATGACCTCGTGAGCGTCGGGGAGGCGATGCTGCGGTTCACGCCGCCGCACGGGCTACGGATCGAGCAGACGCTCTCTCTCGATCTCGCGGTTGGCGGCGCGGAATTGAATGTCGCGGTCGCGATGAGCCGGATCGGCGGGCGGACGGCGTGGCTCTCGAAACTACCCGATACGTCGCTCGGCCACATCATCGGCAATCAGGCGCGCATCCACGGCGTGGACACGCGCCGCATCATCTGGACGGACGCGGCGGACTCCCGCCTCGGCACCTTCTTCCTCGAATCGGGTGCCGTGCCGCGCGCGGGCGAGATCGTCTACGACCGCACCAACTCCGCCGCCTCGACGATGGCGCCGGACGACTGGGACTGGCCGACGCTTCTGCGCGAGACGCGCGTTTTTCATATCACCGGCATCACCCCCGCGCTCTCCGCGTCGTGCCGCGCGATGACTTTCGCGGCGGTCGCGGCAGCGAAGGAGGCGGGCTGCGCCATCTCCTGCGACCTCAACTACCGCTCGAAACTCTGGACGCCCGAGGAAGCCGCTGCCTGCCTGCGCGAACTGCTGCCGCAGGTGGATGTGATTCTCACCGGCAGCAGCGATCTGAAGATTATCTTCGGTGCGACGGGTAAACCGGCGGAACTCGCCCAATGGCTGCGCGCGGAGTTCGGCGTGCCGGTGGCGAGCGTCGGCAAGCGGCGCGGGAACGCGGCGAGCGGCATGCAGGCGCGGCGGAGCGTCGTCGCGACGGAGCGCGGTGTTTTCACCAGCCCCGGCGCGGAGTTCCAACCACTCGACCCGATCGGCGCGGGCGATGCCTACGGCGCGGGCTTTCTCTATGGCCTCCTGACCACCGACGATGAGGAGCAGGCCGTCGCGATGGGCGATGCGATGGCCGCCCTCAAACACACCGTCCCCGGTGACTTCTGCGTCGTCTCCCGCGCCGAACTCGATGCCGTCCTCGCCAGAGAGGGCATGCGCCTGCGCCGGTAACGGAATCCACGGATTCTGAGGGGGAGCGCCCTCGTGACGAATGATTCGGATCGCAACGTGGAGAGAGAAGGTGAGCGGGCGAGCCAGCATCCGGTGGAACTGCTCATCCGCGAAATCATCCGTACCCGCCGTACGGCGACCAATGAAGAGATTGAGCAGATCATCGAGCGGATGGCGGCTGTGCCTTTCAACCCGGATAGGGTGGGCGTTCCCCAGAAGCACCGAGGGTTGCGCTATCGAGGGCGCGTCGTGCGCCCCGCGAGGACTCTTTATTCGTGCATCTCGTCCAGCGGGTGCTGCTTGAAGAACAATGGAGAGCGGGCACAAGTGCGGAGGAATATCTCGGCGATTTGCGATCCGCAATTCTTGACTCTCACGCTCGGCTCCTTGTCTATCATCGTCGCGGCGGTTCGATTGCCGGAATTCTCGTGACAAATCCCGTGCCCCTCGCCCGTCGTGGCGCGAAACACGAACCATACCACGCTCCGTCTTATGATCCATGACACATATGGGTCGTCGCCCTGAGACAGATGATTCGGGTTGGCATCCGCCTTATGCCGCGCTCAAGCGGTGCGGTGAGCCGAGGCAGCTATGCACGGTGCGCAACTCACCCCAGTGATAGAAGGGATGGGTCACGCCGAACATGAAGAAGAGTGCCCCGCGCGTCTCGCCGCTGTACAGGGGCTGCTTGGGCCAAGCATACCCCGGCCGCAGTATCCCCTCATCGTAGAGCACCCGGTGCAGGTGCGGGAGGGGGACGGCCGCGTCGAGGATGGCCGGATCGAGGTGCCGGACGAGTGCCCGCGTGCGCTCCGCCACCGCGAGGGAGTACGCCCAGAGCGCGCCGATATCGGCCTGCGCGTTCAGCACATCGACCTCGTCCGACGGCATCGTGGATCCGTGGTGGCGGAGCGGAATCCGCATCCGCGCCGGCCACTGCGCGGCCGGATCGTCCAGGACTTGCGGCTCATCGAAGACCACGCGATTCAGGCCACTGTCCTCGGCCCGCGCCATATGCCAGACGAGCCAAGTGATCGGGTTAAGGCCGTGCGGCCGGGCGCGCCATTCGGCCTCGGGGCAGGCGACGAGGTCTTCCATGGCGGAGCGCAGATCCTCGTAGCGCGAAAGAAATAGCTGTGCGATCTCCATCTCTCCCTCCCTCTTGCTGGCATGTCCCCGCAACAATCGGCGACAAGGGACGCTCGGAGGATAGGGTAGGTGCCATCGTAACTGCAAACGGGCACTGGGTATGTCCGTGGCCAAGGCTGCCGCCTTCCGCCTAGCAGGCACCAGAACCCCTCACCGCTTTACCGCTCGGTTCGTCTCGACCTGACTGCCCATATGTGTCAGTCACTTACGACGTGGTGTGAACCATACCTGTATATTTGTCTACTCGGCGGATCGCGGTCATAGTCTCAGGGTATCAGGTCAGCGGCATTGAGCAGATTACCATCTCCGGAGAACCGTTATGGCTCAGGTAACACAAGCAGTCTCACAAGATATCGAAAAACTTCTTGATTTGCTTGTCTGGCAGTGGGAGCGTCTTCCTGAAGTCGAATCGGAGATTGATACGTGGGACTTAATGGAGCGACTGAATTTTATCGAGGAGTGGCCGCTTGAGGAAGATCGCCTCATGCACCTCAAGCGGTATGTTGATGATGGATTGCTCAACCTGTCACAGCGAAACCGCTTTGCGGCACTCGAGTAAACAATTGCCCGGAACCGTCCCATCATCCGGCGGTTGCAGAACAGTTAGTCCGTAAAGGCTTCTATTAAACATCAATCGCATGATGTGCTAAAGCGGCTCGCGGCCCCGGTAGCCGCCGTCCAGTTCGTGCCACGCGACGATGGCCGGTTCGTCCATCCGCCAGCAGAGATAGACGACGCGGCCCGCGCGGGCGCTGGGGAAATCCACGAGGCCAATGGAGAGGTCCTTCACTTCGACGCCGAGCGCCTGTATGGCGGCGATCTCGGTGTTGAGATCGTGGACGAGGGCATGGAGTTCCTTTTCCAGTTCTTGCGCGCGTTTGGCGTGGCCGTTCGCTCTCGCCTGTTGCCGGAGCGCGTTGAATTCCTGCTGCACACCGTCGAGCCGCCGCTTCATCGCCGCGAGATGCTGGAGGCGCGGACGCAGCGCGGGCAGGAATGCGCTCGCTTCCTCGTGGGTAAAGAGCCGAGAAAAATGCGGCTGCTCCGGTCGCTCCGCCATCGTGTTCCTCCCTGAACGGCGAGAGCGTAGCACCGACCCGCCCGATGGGCAAACGAGCGGCAGGTATCATCGCGATGCCTGCCGCTCGTGATGCGTTTGTTCTAGGAGTTCGGGTCCTGCCCCTCGGCGAGTTTCTTCAGCCGTTCGAGGTCGGATTGGAGGCGGTGCGTCGGATCGGCGATCACCTTGGAGACGATCTCACCGACCTTGCCGCCGGGTGGGTCCGAATAGCCGAGCGACACCGTTGCCTCGGTCTTGTTCGGGCCGGTTGGCGTGAGCGTGACGCGGCCCTCATTCTCCAGATTCCCGGAGCCTTCGACGGACTTCCAGGCGATGATACTGTTCGGCACCTGCTCCGTCGTGATCGCGTCCCACTCCAGCGACTTACCGAGCGGGCCGGTCATCTTCCAGTGCGTCTTGTTCGGCCCAATCGTGCTCACTTCCTCGATGTTCTCCATGAAGCGTGGGAACATCTGCGGGTTCGTCCAGATCGCGTACAACCGCTCCACCGGGGCGTTAATCTCAATCGTCTTCTCAACTGTCGCCATCGCCTTTGAGGCTCCTTTCCGACATGCGCCGCGACACTCACGGCCCGTTCTTCCGGGATGTGCCGATACGCAGGGAAGGGAAGCAAGAAGGGTGCCATCTCCGCTTCGATCAGGCGTGGCCCCAGACGCGCTCGGCGACGCGAACGACGAGCGCCAGTTTTTGGCGTTGCGCCTCTTCGGTGATGGCGTTGCCTTCCATCGTCGAGGCGAAGCCACACTGCATTGTGATCCCTTTCTGCGGGGCTGCCTACCCCCTGCCTAACTCCCCATATGCGATACTGCACGAAATGGTTTCGACCGCAGCGAAGGGAAAGATTTGTGGCTGATGACGCGCTTTGCTGGATGCCCGCGACCGATCTTGCCGCTGCGATCCGTGATCGGCGGCTCTCGCCCGTGGAACTGGTGGACGCCGTGCTGGCGCGGATTGATCGCCGCAACCCGATGCTGCGCGCCTACCTGACCGTGGCGGATGAGCAGGCGCGGCAGCGTGCGCGCGAGGCGGAAACGGCGGTGATGCGCGGCGACCCGCTCGGCCTGCTGCACGGTATCCCCGTCGCCGTCAAGGACCTTTCCTATACGAAAGGCATCCGCACGACGCGCGGCTCGCTCCTCTATCAGGATTTCGTGCCGGACGAGAACCACCCGATTGTCGAGCGGTTGCTCGATGCCGGAGCGATCATCATTGGCAAGACGAACACGCC
>JAICJW010000391.1 GCA_025928215.1 Chloroflexia bacterium
GCCTCTGGCCCACTTCTGGCGCGCCGTCTGCTCGTCTACCGCAGGCGATGGAACCGCAGGCGGCAAATGACGCCCGACTCCCAAGTCGCCCCGCGCCGACGTCACGCCAGGCGCTCACTGAACGGTCAGACGCCGCCTGGAACAGGCGTGATCAGCCCCTCGTGCATGAGACGCCATCCCAGGGCATAGAAGTACAGATAGCCACACATGTCCCCCATCTGTGCCAGGAGCGCCCGTCGCTCGCCGTCTCGCGCCGCGTCTGCCGATCCCAGGAGTTGTCCGAGATTCTTCGCCGCGCCCACGTCGCCATCCGGGAAGATCTCCATCCGGCGCAAGCCGCGCAACAGGATGAGACCCGCGCTCCAGGGGCCGATTCCTGGGAGCGCCAGCAAGACATCCATGGCCGCCGCGCTGGGCAGCGCCTCCAACCGCGCCTCGCTGAGTTCTCCCGCCAGGATGCGCCGCGCCACGTCGTGCAGCGTGGCGGCCTTGGCCCGGCTCAGCCCCACGTCTCGCAACGCCGCGACATCGGCGGCGGCGACGCGCTCCGGCCGTGGGAACGCATCGTACACCTGATCGCCCAGGCGGAGGCGCTCGCCGAAGCGTTCCACCAGCCGCCCCACGACCGCATCGCCGGCGGCCAGGCTGACCTGCTGGAAGGGGATGACGTTGGCGATGGTCTCGAACAGCGTGGGGAAACGGGGTGGTTTGAGCCCGCGCAAGGACGCGACGGCGGCCCGCAACCGAGGGTCACGTCGCGCCATACGATAGAACGGCGCGACGTCAACAGCCGGCCCCAACAGGCGCTGGACCGTCACGCCGAGCTGTTCCTGGGTCTGCGGGGAGACCGGCCCCCCGAAGACGAGGCCGCGCAGGTCCGGCGCGTCGACAGTGCCGCGATTCTCGACCGCCACCAACCGGAGACCCTCCGCGGTCAGCAGGACGCGCAGATACCGGCCATCCTCCCAGCGGTTAACGCGATTCATGGGTCGCCGCTGCAGCACGCGCACGGTGGCCTCCAGGGAGAAAGGCGGCGCGGTAGGGATGGCAAACCACGCGGTCACAGCGACCGGGCCATTCTCGCACGCAGGCAGACTCTCCATCACTCGTTCGCCTCAGGCGGGTACGTGATCTGGTCTCCCGCAACGCGGGCAAAGGGAGTCAAGCAGTGGAGGGGCGCGCGCCGCATATCGTGGATGTGCCGAACGACCATACCGCGCGCGACGAGGGCATCGGCGACGAGCGAGCGGTGGCATCGCCAGGGAACGGCCTCGGCGCACATGAGGGCCACCGGACCGTCGTGCGCCAGGATCAATAGCTCCGCGATGCCCTGCCGGAATGGGGCGGTCCCCATATAGTCGGCGTAGGCACGGAAGCTGGCGTTGCGCCAGCCCGTGTTCGGCGACTCCTCGCCCAGGCCATGGCGCAGTCCGCCCAGCTGCCCCAGGTGGATGTAGCGGATGCCGGATGCGGGCAAGGCATGCTCCAACTCCTCACGATTGAACTGCGGGTTGTGCCGGGACCGGGGGATGGCCCGAATATCGGCGAGCGTGACGATCCCATAGTGGCGTAACAGGGCGATGAATTCCGCCTGAGAGCGCGTCGAATGGCCGATGGTGTAGATGTCAGGAACCGTGCTCATGATGTTCGCCCGCGCGCCAGTGTGAGCCGCACGCTTCTTTCCTCTATCATTGCCTCTCCGGCATGCAGACGTCGCCTGAAGGACAAGATACCGGGAGATCTAGTATCCGGTGAATTCTTCCGCGCGGATATTGTCGTCGTTCACCCCCGCTGCATCGAGCAGTTTTCGCATGGCGGTAACCAGTGTCGCGGGGCCGGAGAGGTAATAGATGGGAACGGTGAGATCGTCGAGATATTTCTCCAGCATCGCCGTGGTGACGTATCCGGTTTCGCCGCTCCATGGGCCCCGCGCGTCTCCCATCTCCGTCATCGTCGGGACGAACGTGAACTGCGGATTCGTCGTCGCAACCCGTTCGAGCGCCGCTAAAAAGGCGGTGTCTTCCGGCGCGTGATTCGAGTAGAAAAGCAGGATGCGGCGGGATAATGGCTGCTTGGTCGCCTCGAGGAGGATGCTGCGCACGGGCGTGATGCCGATGCCACCCGTGAGAAAGACTGCGGGGATGGCGGTGTTCGTGTGGAGCGTGAATGAGCCATACGGGGCGTCCATCTTCAGTAGTGTCCCGTAGGGCATCGCCTTCAGGACCCGCTTGAACGCGGTGTCGCGCATGCGGGTCGCGATTTCCAGGTCCTTTTCATACGGGGCACTCGCGAGCGAGAACCCGCGCGTGTCACCTTCGGCATCGGTCTCGGGGGGGAGCAATGAGCGTAAAGTCCGCGAATTGCCCCGCTTTGAACAGGAACCCTGCCGGCTTTTCGAAATGAAATGCCATCGTTCCGTCCGCCAACTCGTCTCGTCCGATCAGTCGCACCATATCTATCGTCATCCATTTACTCGCTTTCTGGGGATGGGGCCGATGCCGGAGAGAGCGTGGCGCGAACGACCATTCGCGCCACATGCGCGATCAGGGATGCGCGCGGGCATTGCTATCGAGACTGGGGCTCGCGTTGCGGGGTCCACATCGCTTCGTTGCCTCATTCTGCAGAGAGGACGGTGGCCTCCGTCTTCGCGGTGAGCAACTCCGGGCCGACGCTGACGATCGCCCGTGCGTCAATCGGCGTGGTCGTCCCGCCCATGCCCAGCATACCGCCCTTGTGTGCCGCCAGCTGCGTGATCGCCCCGCTTGCGGGATCGAACTCAATGTGGGCGATCATGCCGAGGAATGTCCCGGCGCCGTCCACGACCTTCAGCTTCCCGAGTTCGTCGAGATCGCGCAGCCCGTCCGCCGCGCCTCCGGTGCTCGGTGTCCGTGTCGCCGCGCTACTGGCAACCGTGATCGCGTCCGCGCCGATACTCTGCACGTCCTCGAAGCGGACGATGAACGTGCCCGATTCGCCCTTGGCGCGCAAGGCGGCGACCCGTTGGGCCGTCAGGTCAAGCAGCGGCTGCTCGACCTGACCCAGCTTGGTGCCCTCCGCGACTGATACGATGGCCATGCCCTTGAGGGTGTGTGCGTCCATGATAATGACTCCTTTGCTGCCCAGAGAGGGCACTCGCGCCGGTGCGGCGCGCGATGAGATCGCGATCGTGCCGATGCTGCGGTGCGCGGGCCACGGTGCGGCAGGGGACGACGGTGCGTCCCCGCTCCTTCGCTCCGGGGTGCCCCTTCGGTGGGGAGAGCGGAGATGACCCGATCGGAACGAGGGCGGCCCTTACGATTTACCGCCTTGATCGGACCACGTGTCATCCGCTTCAGTATGACCGCGCGCGTTACTCGCGGCGCCATAGTAGGGATACATCGGGTAGCCGCCGTATCCCATCCCCCAGAACGGCATGTACCCGTAGTAGCTCCCCAGGCTACCCCAGTATGTGGGTTCGGGGCCGAGTTTCGGGTCGTACCCGGGCGCCCCGGCGACGCGCTCCTGCGTCTCGTTGATCTGCACCGTGTCGTCGCCGATCCGGGTAATCGCATCGACCGGGATGAGAAAGTGCCGCTCCCCGATGCCGAGGAAGCCACCCGCCTCAACTTGAAGATAGCGCACCTTCTGCTCGTCGCGGTCGATCATCAGGCCGTCGACCTTGCCGATCTCTTTGCCGTCGCGGTCCTTGACGGTGCGCCCGCGGATGTCCTCGGCGGGGTCGCGGACGGTGAGATCAGTGTCGCCGATCTTGACCAGGCGGTCGTGTTGCGCTTGCGTCGTGTGGGTCATGGAAGCCTCCGTGCGTCCGATGACATCGCGTGGATGGACACCGGACTTGCGACCCAGGAGGTTCTCGCATTGCCGGCGCCTCGCGACGCGGACCACAATGTCGGGGGTGTCGAGCGGGGGTCAAGAACTTGACATGATCATGATACCACGATTACCGTCTCTTAAGTGTTTTTTTGCAGCCGAAATGTTCATATCTGGCAGGGTGTGTAGATTTCTACAAACTTCCGCCAGGCATCGTGTGAACGCGTTCGTATGCTGCTACGCCCTTCGCTGCATTGCTGACGACCA
>JAICJW010000271.1 GCA_025928215.1 Chloroflexia bacterium
CCCTCCTTCGTGGGGTGGAGCAGGCTTCAGCCTGCGGGCATTCGCTTTTTGGCTGGCCACTGCATCACCGACATGAGATCGTCGAGAAGAATCGCGCCGCCAATCAGGGCGACGAGGGCGATGCGTGGGTTCGCCCGCATCGCGCGGCGCCCATCACCCCGAAGCAGCGCCGCCGCGGCGCGCGTCATACCGCACCCCGGACAGGGGCGGCGGATGACGGCGCTGATCAGACAAATCTGCGGTCCGCGCGCCAGACGATCCGGCCCGATGATCGCGAGCGCCACGCCCAGCATGAACGCACCGCAAAGGCGCCCCCGCGGGGAGGCGCCGGACACCGCTTCCCAGACTATCGGAAGCGCGCGTTCACTGACGGAGCGGGCGGCCCTGAGCATCCGGGAGTTTCTTTGTCGCGATGAGAATGATGTCAATGATAGACCAGATGCCGCAGCCGCCGAGCGTGAGCAGTTTCAGCACGCCCAGGCCGGTGTAGCCGAGATAAAAGCGATCCACACCGAGACTGCCGAGCAGAATACTCAGGACGAGCGTCGTCGTGAAATCCTTGTCGGACCATCCACCGTAGGGGTCGCCGTACGGGTTCGGCTGCTGTCCGTATGGGTCCTGCCCGTAGGGCGGCTGACCGCCATAGGGCGGCTGTCCATAGGGCGGTTGCCCATACGGAGGCTGATCGCTCGGTGGCTGTCCGTAGGGTGGTTGCCCATAGGGCGGCTGTTGCGGCGGGTTCTGGTCGCCGGGCGGCTGGGAATAACTCATGATGCACTCCTCTCGCTTCCCGAAGCATACTGGCGTTGGCAACGCTGCCATGCACGCGCCTTCCGTCCCCACTGAACGATGCGCGCATATGGCGATCCGATTGATACGGCGCGAGTATAGTCGCTCTCATCTCCCGCATGCAACGGCATGATGTGGGCGTTCGCTGCCCTTGTTCGTCCGGCCTGCTGTGCTATACTGCCCGAACGGCGCGGGGGTTCTCCGCGCTGATTACACACGCCATCTGGCCGGCACAAGGTCCCCGTTGTGGGTGCTGCCGGGCAACGAGGGTGGCGGAGGAAATAACCGGACCGGAGGAGATGGCATGGCAACGGTGATGCAGACACAGTATGACCCCGCGAGCACGATGCAGGTAATGCGTCAACTGCTCGAATCGGGGGTCCACTTTGGTCATCAGACCAAGCGGTGGAACCCAAAAATGCGGCCGTATATCTTCAGCGAGCGCAACGGCATTCACATCATTGATCTCCAGCAGACAGCGGAAGGGATGCGCCGCGCCCAGGATTTTGTCACCGGTATCACCGCGCACGGCGGCAAAGTGCTCTTTGTCGGCACGAAGAAGCAGGCGCAGGAGATCGTCGCCGAGGAGGCGACCCGCGCCGGAATGAATTACGTCAACCGGCGCTGGATGGGGGGCACGCTGACCAACTTCGTGACGATCCGGGCACGGCTGCGCCGTCTCGTCGAGATCGAGGAGATGGAGAACAGCGGCGCCCTGTATGCCCTGCCGAAGAAAGAGCAGACGAGCATCGCCGCCGAGAAGGAGAAGCTGGAAAAGACGATTGGCGGTATGCGCGGGATGACCCGCCTGCCCGAAGCGGTCTTCATCGTGGACCCGCGCCGCGAGGAACTGGCCGTCAAGGAAGCGAGCCGCCTCGAAATCCCGATCGTCGCGATGGTGGATACGAACTCCGATCCGGATGTCGTCAATTACGTCATCCCCTCGAACGACGACGCGATCCGCTCCGTGCGCTTACTGACCAAGACGATGGCGGACGCCGCGCTCGAAGGACGCGGCCAATATTACGCCGCCACCGCGCGCCGCGAGGAGCCGCAGCAGACGTATCAACTCGACGCGGAAGACCTCGATGCTGCAGCGGCCGAAAAGGGCGATAGGCCACCGGCGGCCCGCTGAACCCCTGACGTATTGAAGACGAGACATTGAAAGGAAACCGACCGTTGAGCGTGACGATGGACCAAATTAAGCAACTGCGAGAAAAGACCGGCGCGGGAATCATGGATTGCAAGCGCGCCCTCGAAGAGAGTGACGGCAATCTTGAGAATGCGGAAGTCCTCCTGCGGAAGCAGGGGATGGCGTCGGCGGCGAAGAAGGCCGGTCGGGCGGCCAATCAGGGGCTGATCTTTCAGTATATTCACGGTGGCCGGATCGGCTGCCTCCTGGAGCTGAATTGCGAGACGGACTTCGTCGCGCGCACGGATGATTTTCAGCAACTGGGCCGCGACATCGCGCAGCATATCATCGGCATGATGCCGCAATACGTCCGCGCCGAAGATGTGCCGACGGACGTGCGCGAGCGCGAGCGCCGCATCCACGACGGCTCCGATGAGGAAGTGGATCGCAAACTCGTCCTGATGGCGCAGCCGTTCGTGCGCGATCCGAAAAAGACGATCGGTGGCATGGTGCAGGAAGCGATCGGCAAACTGGGCGAGAATATCGTCGTGCGGCGCTTCACCCGCTACGAACTCGGCGAGGCCGTCGTCGGTGACGGCAGCGATAGCGGCGACGACGGCGCGAGCGAATAATCGGGTGTGCGATGACGGCGAGGATACGTCCTCGCCGTCATTGTGTGTGCGGGACGCATCAGTAGAGGAGACACAGCCCGAATGACGGAGTTGAAGTACCGGCGTGTTCTGCTGAAACTGAGCGGCGAAGCCTTCGAGGGCGCGGGTGGCCGCAACATTGATCCGGCGATTGTCCACGCGCTCGCGGGGCAGGTGCGGGACGAGGTTAATCATGACGCCGTGCAGATCGCAATCGTCGTCGGCGGCGGTAATTTCTGGCGCGGGCGAAACGCGGAGCAACTCGGTATGGACCGCGCGACCGCCGATTACATGGGCATGATCGGCACCGTCATCAATGCCCTCGCCTTGCAGGAATCGCTGGAGCGGGCAGGCGTGCAGACGCGCGTGATGACCGCGATCCAGATGCAGCAGGTCGCGGAGCCGTACATTCGCCGTCGCGCCCTGCGGCACATGGAAAAGGGACGGGTTGTTATCCTCGCCGGGGGGAACGGTAACCCATATTTCACGACCGACACGACCGGCGCGCTGCGGGCGCTCGAACTGGAATGCGAAGTTCTGCTCATGGGCAAGCACGGCGTGGACGGCGTCTATGACCGCGATCCGAAGAAGTTTCCCGACGCCGTTCGCTTTCCGTCCATCTCGTACGCGGAGGCATTGAAGCGCGAACTGGGTGTGATGGACAGCACCGCGTTCGCGCTCTGTATGGACAATAATTTGCCGATTATCGTCTTCAATATCCAGGAACCAGGGATGATCGCGCGCGTCTTGCGTGGCGAGGAAGGTTTCGGTACCGTTGTACGATAGCGTTTTCGCGGGGAGGCTTGAGCGATGTATGAAGATATTTTGCAGGACGCCGATGATCGGATGCACAAGGCGGTTGAGGCGTTGCGCGGCCATCTCGCCGGCATTCGGACAGGCCGTGCCTCGACGGGCTTGATCGAGCGCGTCGTCGTAGATTATTACGGCACGGAGACGCCGCTCCAGCAGTTGGCCGGCATTTCCGCGCCGGAAGCGCGGATGCTCGTCGTGACCCCGTGGGACAAGGGCTCGATGAAGGCGATTGAGAAGAGTATCCGCGCGAGCGAACTCGGCCTCAACCCGACGAATGACGGTCAGGTGATCCGCATTACCATTCCGGCATTGACTGAGGAGCGGCGGCGCGATCTCGTCAAGGTCGCCAAACGGAACCTCGAAGAAGCGCACGTCGCGATCCGCAATATCCGGCGGGACGCGATGCATATGCTCAAGGAACTCGATGAGAGCGGCGACATCTCGGAAGATCAACGGCGGCGCGGTGAGGAGCAAATCCAGAAACTGACCGACCGCAGCATCGCCGACGCGGACAAGGTTGGGCGCGAGAAGGAAGCCGAAATCCTCGAAGTCTGACGCGTGCGACAGGGACGGGTAACAGGGATGACACACACCATATCAACGACGACACACAGCGACGAAGAAACGGCGGCGTCCGTTGTCGTAAGCGGCAAGCCGCCGCGCCACGTCGCGATCATTCTCGATGGGAATGGGCGATGGGCACAGCGGCGCGGTTTGCCGCGCAACAAGGGGCATGAAGCGGGTACGGAGAATATCCGCCCGATTGTCTCCGCCTGCCCGGAACTCGGCATCGAATACCTCACGCTCTGGGCGTTCTCGACGGAGAACTGGCGCCGCCCGAAGGACGAAGTGGAGAGCATCTTCCAAATCCTCAGCGAGCGGATCGCCATTGAGACCGAGGCGCTGCACAACGCGGGGGTGCGGTTGCGGCATATTGGCAGCCTGGAGGGATTGGACGAGGAGTTGGCGGGCGCGGTGCGCGCCGCGATAGACCTCACCGCCGACAATACGCATATGACGCTGACGCTCGCCTTCAACTACGGTGGCCGTGCGGAAGTCGTTGCCGCGATCAAGGAGATGCTGCGGGATGGTCTCGATCCGGAGAGTGTCACGGAAGAGACGGTGAACCACTATCTGTACACCGCCGACATGCCGGACCCTGACCTGATTATCCGGCCCTCCGGCGAATTCCGGCTCTCGAATTTCCTGATCTGGCAGGGTGCGTATGCCGAACTCTACTTCCCGAACATCCTCTGGCCGGACTTTGGCCCGGACGATCTGCGCGACGCCGTGACGGATTTCCAGAAGCGACAGCGCCGCTTCGGCGCCATCCCCGATCCGGCCACCCCCACCACGCACCCCGCGTAGCCGATGTTCCGCCAGCGCGCATGGTCGTCCGTCGGCGTCGTGCTTGTCGGCGTCATTCCGGCGCTGTTCGGCGTCTGGGGTGTGGCGGCGGCGTTTGCGCTCTTCGGGATCATTGCGCTTGCGGAACTCCGCGTGATGTTCAGTCATTTCCATTCCCCGATCATGCTGCCGGTGTGCATCGTCGTCGCGGTGCTGACGGTCGTCGCCGTCGCTGCCGGTTGGCCGGAATGGGTCTATGGCGCGCTCGCGGCCACGACGGTGATCGCCCCTGTCATCGTGCTGATCTTCCGCCCATCGCTGGATGGGACGCTCGCGTCGTGGGTGGCGACGGTCTTCGTGACGCTCTATATCGCCGTGCCGCTCGGTCATGCCATCGCGGTGCGGCGGATCGCCGGTGTCACGGTTGGGGCGGGCGGATGGCTGACCCATGTTGAGGATCGGCTGGGTTTCCCTGGCGCGGCGTTAGGCCTCGCCTGGTTCCTGCTTGCCCTCATCACGACGTGGCTGACGGACACGTTCGCGTATCTCGGTGGCCGTGCCTTCGGGAAGCATCTGCTGGCGCCGGTCATCAGCCCGAAGAAGACGTGGGAGGGATTCGCGGCGGGCATCGCCGGTGCGATACTGACGGCGGTGGTCGTGAACGGATGCTTCGGGATCGGGATGCGGCCAATCCTCGCGGCCTTCGTCGGCGTTCTGATCGCGCTCGCCGCGACCGCCGGTGATCTCGCCGAATCGCTCCTGAAGCGCCAAACGGGCGTCAAGGACTCCGGCACGCTGATCCCCGGTCACGGTGGCATTCTCGACCGGATAGATGGCCTCTTGTTCGCCTTCATCATCGTCTATTATGTCGCGCTCGCCGTGTCATAAATCTCTCTGACAAGGAGCACTGAACGTATGCCACTGCGCCTCGCCATTCTCGGCAGCACCGGCTCGATTGGGCGGAGTACGCTCGACGTTGTGGACGCGCACCCGGACAAACTCTCCGTTGTCGCGCTCGCGGCGGGCCGGAACGCCACATTGCTCCGCGCGCAAACCGAGCGCTACCGCCCCACGCTCGTCAGCCTCGATGATGCGGGCGGGAGCGATTGGCGCGCCGATGGCGTCGAGCAATTCGCCGGCGCGGCAGGCTTGCGCGCGGCGGCGATGCATCCCGATGCGGACATCGTCGTCGTCGCGACCACCGGGCATGCGAGCATCGAGCCAACCCTCGCCGCGTTGCGGGCCGGGAAGATCGTCGCGCTGGCGAACAAGGAGGCGATTGTCTGCGCGGGTGAACTGGTGATGGCGGCGGTGCAACGGGCCGGGCAGCTCCGCCCGGTGGATAGCGAGCATTCGGCGATCTGGCAATGCCTTGAAACGGTCCGGCCGGGCGCGCAACCGGAGCGGATCATCCTGACGGCTTCCGGTGGCCCGTTCCGCACGACACCGATGGAGCAATTGCGCGCGATGATGGCGGCGGATGCCCTCAAACATCCGACGTGGAACATGGGCGC
>JAICJW010000338.1 GCA_025928215.1 Chloroflexia bacterium
CCCCTTGGCCCTCGGCATCCTCACCGCCTGCCAGACCTTTCCGGTGCTGCTGCTCGCCCTCTTCGGCGGCGTGATCGCCGACCGCGTGCCGAAGCGGCGGCTGCTCGTTATCACGCAGACGATCATGCTCGTGCAGGCGAGCATCCTCGCCCTGCTCACCGCCGGGGGATGGGTGCATCTCATCCATCTCTATCTCCTCGCCGCTGTCCTCGGCACGGCAACCGCGCTCGATAATCCGACGCGGCAGGCGTTCGTCAAGGAGATGGTCGGGCCGGATGATGTGCCGAACGCGGTGGCGCTCAACTCGATCGTGCAGAATACCGCCCGCCTCGCTGGCCCGGCGCTTGCCGGTCTAACGATTGCGGCGGTCGGGGTCGCGGCCTGCTTCACGCTCAACGCGGTCAGTTTCGTCGCCGTGATCGTCGCGCTGCTGCTGATGCGTCCCGAGCGATTCTATGAGGCGCCCACTCCGCAGCGGGGTAAGGTGCTGGCACAGATCGGTGAGGGATTGCGCTACGCGCTCAAGACGCCGGAGATTGGCCCGATCCTGCTGCTCACCGTCACGTTCGGCATCTTCGGCTACAACTTCAACATCATTTTGCCGCTGCTCGCGCGCTACGTCCTCCACGCGGGGCCGATTGGCTTCGGCGCGCTCTCGTCCGCGATGGCGGTCGGCTCACTGATCGGGGCGCTGCGGATCGCCTACAGCGGCGCCGCCTCGCAACGGATGCTGCTGCTCGGCGCGACGGGGTTCAGCGTGCTGCTCCTTTGCCTCGCGCTCTCGACGCGCTGGCTGACGATGGTACCCGCGCTGGCCGTGCTTGGTACGTGCAGTATCACCTACTTCACCACCTCGACCAGCCGCGTACAACTGATCGTCGCACCGGAATTGCGGGGCCGGGTGATGAGTCTCTACGCCTTCCTCGACCTCGGCTCCGCGCCCATCGGCAGCCTGCTCCTCGGCACGCTGGCGAAGCATGTTGGCGTGCGGCCAACCGTCGGCGCGTTCGCGGTCGCCTGCGGCCTGGGGACGTTCGCCGGACTGCTCACCATGCGCCGACAACGCGCGCAGCCCGCCCCTCGCGTACGGGGCGCTCACACGGTTGAAACCACATGAACCGCAGAGACGCAGAGAAGGAAGGGGAGAATAAATTAACCTAATCTCTCCTGTTTGTGGTTTCTCCGCGCCCCCTGCGTCTCTGCGGTTCATTCGGATTCTTTTCTATGTCCCGGCGCGGGTGAAGCGGGGGAGGACATCAGTGAGGAAGAGTTCGATGCCGTCGGTGCGCGGGAAGTCGAGGAAGTTGAGTTGCATATGCCGCACGCCGACTCCGGCGAACTGGGCGATCTGCTCCGTCACCTTATCCGGGTTGCCGCTGATCACATGGACCTCGCCCCGATGGCCCATCGTCCGGCGGCGAATCAACTGCTTCGGATCGTGAGAGAGGCTGATACCCATGTAGCAGGTCGGGACGATGGCGGCGGGATCGCGCCCAATCAGGCGGCAATGGTCGTGGAGGATCCGGAGTTTGCGCGCGTACTCGGCGGGGGAGTAATAATCGCAGTTCCACCAGTCCGCGTGCCGCGCGACGACGGGAAGCGTTCGCCGTTCGCCTCCGCCACCGATCATCAGCACGGGCGGCGGTTCGGGGCGAGGGATGCAGTAGGCGTTTTCGATGCGGTAGTGTGCGCCATGAACGGTCGCCGGGCCACCCTGCCAGAGGGCTTTGATGATCTGCGCCGCTTCATCTAATTGTTCGACGCGCACACGACCGCCGGGAAACGGGTAACCATAGGCATGATGCTCGTCCTCCGCATCGCCCGCGCCGAGGCCGAGGATGAACCGACCGCCCGTGAGGAACTGGAGCGTTGCGGCGATCTTCGCCGTCAGGGCAGGGTTGCGGTAGCCCTGCCCAAGCACAAGCGTGCCCCAGCGGAGCCCGGGATGCCGCCCAGCGAGATAGGAGAGGAAGGCGAAGCATTCGAGGATCGGCTGCGCGTCGAACTGGAAGTGGTCAATGATCCAGCAGGAAAGGTAGTGATCCGTAGCGGCTTGGAGCAGCCGCTCGTTCGCGCTCATCATCTCCGGCACGCTGCCGCCTTGCGGCGTGGGCCGGATCGTTACTCCGAAGTCAATTGACGCTGTCATTGGTCAGTCTTTGGCGGAATCGCGATCTCGCGCTGGATTTCCGTCGCGGTCTCCCGCGCGTACGCGATTGCGCAGTCGCGTATCCGAACGCGAAAGGTGTCGGTCGGCGGTTCAGGCGTGAATCGCTGTGGCATTGTTCTCCTCCTCGTGCGAGCCGTGCGGCGCGGATGCGGACAGTATACGCCCGTAGGAAACCGACTGAACCGCCAAGACGCTAAGACATACGAGAAAAATGAAAACCGATTCCCCTCATCCTTTTCCCTCGGCGTCCTTGCGGGTGCCCTCTGGGCAGTATTGGCGGTTCAATTTTATGTGACAGCGACGGGGACGCGGCGGGCCTGGAGGATGCGACGGATGAGCCAGAGGATGCCGACGGGGATGAGCGTGCAGTATGCCTTGCCGATCACCTGCCCGGTGATGAAGGTGAGGGAGCCGAAGGCGAGGTAGAGGAAGATCGCGCTATCCACGATGTCGCCAATCGTGTTCGCAATGATCATCGCCACCAGCCAGAATCGCTGCCGCATCGGTGTGTAGATCGTGAAATCGGCCAGTTCGCCGAGCAGGAAAGCGACCGCGGAAGCCAGGGCGAACTGCGTGGAGATAAAGGCAGAGAGGGCTGCGCCAATCAGAATGGCGGCCACCGCCCACCAGCGGCCCAGCGTGTCCTGCACGAGATCGCGGAACTCGAAACACAAGCCGGCGAAAAAGACGCCCGCCGGCGCCATCAGCCCGAAGCCGACCGGGACGATGCCGAACCGCACGATTGCCCAGTTCGCCGCGACAATCGCGGCCACATATCCCGCGAGCAAGAGAAAGCCGAGCGCGCGCCGGTTGAGCGTCACGCCCGCGCCTCCCGAACGACCTTCGCGCAGGCGGTGATCGTGATGCCGCCGCGCGGTTTCTGCACGACCATTGTGCGCACCCAATGCGGCGCGCATGCCTCCATCACATCCCGCGCGATCCGCGCGGCAAACGCCTCACCGAAAATGCCCGTGTCGCGGAAGGTCTGGAAGTAGAGTTTGAGCGACTTCGACTCGATGCACGACTGGTCCGGGCGATAGGCAATCGTCACCGCGTACCAATCGGGCTGACCAGTGACCGGACAGAGCGCGGTCACTTCATCGGAGGCCATCCGTACAACGGTCACACCGGACGGCGCGGGGAAGATATCCAGCCCGTTGAAGGTGTCGTCATGCGGCTTGAGATAATGGAAATGGCGTTCGGTCATCTGCTCCTCCGGCGTTCCTTGTAACCGACGAAGTATAGCACGCTCCTTTTCGCCGGAAACCGTTGCATCGCGCGCCGGAACGTGCGATGGTACCGACACGTGAAAGGAGCGTATGACATGGGTAAGAAGGACAAAGGCGGCAAAGAGACACGCAAGCCGAAGAAGCCAAAGGCATAGCCTTTCTCTGAACCGACAGGAACGCCAGGAAAACATGATGAAGAGCGAAGGGATTCGTTCTCTTCGTTCTCTCCTGGCGTTTTTGCGGGTACCCTTTGGGCAGTATTGGCGGTTCGATTCTTTTCCGTTTGTCCCGTGCTCCGCTGCTGTGCGACAATGCTCCGCCGGGCCGTCGATGGCCGGTGCGGTGCGGCGTAGTCAGCAAGAAGGAGAACGACGCGGTGGCAACCGATCTCGCGCGGGACCGCGAACGGGCATGGCAACTCTTTTGTGAGTGGACCGAGAGTGAGAGCCTGCGTAAGCATGTGCTGGCGGTCGAGGCGGCGATGCGCGCCTATGCGCGGCGCTTCGGGGAAGATGAGGAGGCGTGGGCGGTCGTCGGAATCCTGCACGACCTCGATTACGAGCAATATCCGACGATGGACGGCACCGGCCATCCCTTCAAGGCGGTTGAATACCTCCGCTCCGTCGGCTACCCGGAGGCCGTGACACGCGCCATTCTCTCCCATGCGGACTATAGTGGCGTCACACGCGAATCGCGGATGGAGCATACACTCTTCGCGGTGGACGAACTGACCGGCTTCATTAGCGCGGTCGCGCTCGTTCGCCCGTCGAAGCGGGTCGCGGATGTGGACGCCAAATCGGTCCGCAAGAAGATGAAGGACAAGGCATTCGCGCGGGCCGTCAGTCGAGACGATCTCGTGCAGGGCGCGGAAGAACTCGGTTTGGAGTTCGACGATCACATTGCGTTCACCGTCGAAGCGCTCACCGCGCAGGCGGAACGGCTTGGTCTTGCCGGTACGCCGGAAACGGCAAACACGTAGGGGCGCGCTCGAATCGCCCTCCCTCGGCGGCATATGCCGCTGAGAAAGGAAGGATTATTTCTGTGCAGGTGATGGATACGGACAATGGCGTCCGGCGCCGATTGTCGCGGCGGCGCGTGCTGGCATTCGGCGCAGCGGCGCTGGCATCAGCCGCATTAGCGGCGTGCGGTGGCGGCAGTACGGCGACGGCGACGCCGAAGGCAGCCGCATCAACGGCATCGAGTGGCGCGGCAGCTGCGGCGTCGCAAGCGCCCGCGGCGGCAAACCCGGTGGCGAATACGGCGGATGTCGCCAGCCGTAACGGCAAGTACAAATCGCCGCCACCGATGACGATTGACAAGGCGAAGAAGTACACCGCGACGATTACCACAAACAAGGGGACGATGAAGGCGGACCTCTACGCCGATACCGCGCCAGTGACGGTCAACAACTTCGTCTTCCTCGCCAACGATCACTTCTATGACGGCGTGATCTTTCATCGCATCGTCGCGGGATTTGTTATTCAGGGCGGAGACCCGACCGGCACCGGGACCGGCGGCCCCGGCTACAAGTTTCCCGACGAGCCGATCCCCGCCAACCGCACCTATGAGAAGGGGACGCTGGCGATGGCGAACAGC
>JAICJW010000096.1 GCA_025928215.1 Chloroflexia bacterium
GGACACGGACATGGTTGAAACCGATGCGCCGGAGGGTCGCGCGCATTTCGGCGGGCGAGTAGATATGCGTGTGTGTCGGATCGGCGTCACCGCTCCAGATGCGCTGCGTGGCAGCGAACGCGGGGCGGCGCGCGTCCCAGCGGTTCGGCGTGGTCAGGGCGACGCAGCCACCCGGCCGCAGCACGCGGAGGCAGGCGGCGAGCGTCATCGCGCCGTCCCGAACATGCTCGATTGCCTCGCGGAGAATAATCAAATCGAAGGCATCCGCCGCGAACGGCAGCGGCACGTCGAGGTCTGCTTGCACCAGTTGGGCGTGTGGGAGCATTCGCCGCGCCGCCCGGAGCGCCGCCCCGGCAATGTCAAGGCCAATCACGCGATCCGAACGCGCATCGAAAAAGCGCAGCCCCGGCGCGGCCCCACACGCCGCATCGAGGATGCACGCGTTGGCGCGTAGCCGCACCCCCCCCATCGCAAGGAGCCGTGTGTACTCCCACTGGACCTTCTCAGCGGATTTTGCCTGCTGCACGCGAAAATAGTCATCGTCATACGCCGCATGCTCCACTATTTGCGCCCGTTGTTCGGTCATTTTGCGCCACCGTGATAGAACGATCCCGGATCACGCACCATTCGCCAGAGATCGCCGAGCAGATGTTGCGGTACGACGGTGAACTGGTTGGTGAGCACGAGCGGCCAGTCGAGATGCTGACGATTCATGTCCAGTTCCACGAATTGCAGGATAAGGCCGCCATTCCAGAGGATGGCAATCACAACGATAATCGGTACCCAGAACCGAACTGTGGTCCGATCTCCCTGCGTTCGCTCGCCGAACCGGCGGAACAGTTCCGAGAGGCCGACGGCGAAGATCGGGCTACAGACGATGAATCGGCGAGCGCCGAATGCGCCCGCTGTCGTCCATGTTTGAAATGCGCCATTGAGGTACCACGTCATCAGGAACCCGGTCGCCAGCGCGATGCCGAGGCGCGGTTCCCGCCGGATCAGTAACCCGAGACCGACAACCGCGAGGAGCAGCATCGGCGTCCAGAAGAACAACCCGTGCCCCGGATCGAAGAGTACCCGGAGCGCGTTCGGCGCGTTCCATTGTAGCTTATCCGAGACTTCGGACGATGGCCGGAAGGCTCCATTCAGCGTGTGATAGACGAGCAACTGGGGCGTAAATGCCAGCAACGCGCAGCACCCCATGACGAGGCCACCCGCCAGCGTGCGGCATACATCGCGTGCCCAGTGTTGGTCGGGGTGACGCACGCCGGGGCCGAGCCGGAGCAGTTCATCCACGACCGGCACGAGGAGAAAGACCGCGTCCTGCTCACGCACCATCGCGACGAGGCCGCCGAGCGCGCCGAGCACGGCCCACATGAGCCATGAACGCCGCTCGCGCGAGCGGAACCAGATGGTGAGAAACAGCGCGGCAGCGAACCACGATGTCGCGTGCGCATAGGTCGGGGCGAGGTGGCTGTAGAAAAGCGCCGGTGTCCCTAACCAGATGACGAGCGACGCCCAAAGCGCCGCGCGCCGGTCGGTGATCGCATCGGCGAGGGCAAAGGTGAGCAACAGCGCGATACCGGCATAGAGCGCGGAGCCGAGCGAGACCGCCCGGATATAGGGCTGGCTGTACCCGTCCGCCGCCGTGGTCGCCCCCGCCGCATGGAGTAGCCGCGCCATGCCGTCGCCCGTGAGGAAGAACGGCGCCCAGAGGATCGCGGAACCAATGGGGCCGTTATTGATCGCATGCCCCACCGGGTTTCGCTTGTCAATAAACCCCTCCTTAAACTGCGTCAGCCCCGTCGGGTTCCGGTCGTAGAACCCCTGATAGTCATTGATAAAGTCAAGGTTGTGATCGAAATAGAGTGACCGATCGTAGACGTAATATTCGATGGCGTCGGACGCGGTCATCCGGTGTGCCACGAAGGGCAATGAGCAGAGAAAGAGGATCGCCAGCACCGCACCCCCCCGGTCAAGGAAGCGAAAGCGGGCGCGCAAAGGCGCTCCTTCTGGTGGTGGCGGCATGGCCGGGCGGGCGGGCGCCTCGACCGTCGCGTCATGCATCGGTATGCTCGCGGATCTGTTGGCAAAATGCGATAATCGCCGCCGCTCGATTGCGATAGGTGTAGGGTATCACCGCCTGCCGCGCTCGCGCTGCCATGGTGTCGGCTTGCTCGGGGCGAGTTGCCAGCCAGATGATGCCCTCCGCCATGGCCGACGGATCACCCGGCGTCACGTAGTGCGCCGCATCCGTGGGCAGGATTTCCCGTAGTGCGGGCAGATCGGGTGCGACGATCGCGCGCGCCATCGCGGCGTATTCGAATAATTTGAGCGGCGAGGCGCTCGCTTTTGTCACCGTGTCCGGAATGACGAGGATATCCGCCGCGGCGAGAAAAGTCGGAACCTCGCTGGCTGGCTGCGGCGGCACGATCCGCACGCGACCGGTGAGGCCCCGGCGCTCAACGTGGTCGGCGACCGTGGCCCGCTCCCCATCCCGGCCACCGACGAGCACGAGTAGTGCGGAAGGCAACGCCTCGGCGGCCAGCGCGAATGCATCCACGAGCAGATCAACCCCGTGGTACGCGAAGGTCAGGCCAGTATAGGCAATCACGCACGCGCCCGGTGGTATCGCGAGCGCGATACGTGCCTCCGTACGGTCGCATGGGTGATAGACGCGGTCATCGTACGCATCCGGGATGACGTGGATCGGTCGGCGCGCCGTTGGGTCCATTAGCGCGTCAAGTTCGGGAACGAATGCTTCCGTCAGCGAAACGAGGCCGCTGGCATGGTGTGCCGTGAGGGTATCTATCCGCCGCGCAAGCCAGCGCGCGACCGGCCCCGAGTTCGCGGACGGATTTGTCGCCTCGCGGTCATGCATCTCAAAGACAACCGCGATCCGCAGGAGTCTCGGTAAGAGCAGTGAGAGCCAGAGCGCGCAGAGAATATCCCGGACATAGATTACGTCGGGCCGTGGTCGCGTCGCGATGATATGCAGGAGAATCCGAAATGAAAACCATGTCCGTTCAAGATATGACCAGACGACGGAGCGGATGAGGTGCCGACCGGCATTGAATGGCAGCCGGAGCACATGCGTCGCGCCGAGGTCTGAAAAGGCGCTTGGACGGCGGGCGAAGCGGGGAATAATCACCTCGAAGTCCGGGGCGGCAGCGCGCAGCGCGGCGACCGTCGCATAGGTTTGGACGGCATTCGCGGAGCGGAGCGTCAGACTCGACGGATAGGCGACGTAGGTGATGCGTGGCAGTGGCTCCGCGTCGCGTGTCGTGGCGGTGGCGCTCTCCGTGCCTGTCTCCGTTGTGCCAACCACCCGCTGCGCCTCCGTCATCCCCGTTCGCCGGGAGCAGAGTATAGCACAGACCGTCGGGTGATCCCCGCCGCGAGGAGGCGCTGATAGAGGCCGAGGACGCCATCGGCGGTGCGGTCGAGCGAGAACGATTCGGCCATCCGGCTGGCATTGCGTGACGCATCCGCCCACGCCGCGCGGTCATCGAGCAACCGGAGAATCGCTGCTGCGAGCGCCGGTGGATCACGCGGCGGTACGACCGTGCCCGCGCCGAACTGCTGCACATAGGCCGCAAGTCCGGCCTGGGTGCTGACGATTGACGGCGTCCCGACCGCCGCCGCCTCAATGCCGGTCTTGTTGAGGCCATCGAGAAGCGACGGAATGAGCGCGAGATCGGCGGACGCGAAGTAGCGCGGCACATCCTCAAAGGGTATCTGATCCATGATCCGTAGATGGTCCTGCTGACCGAGCGACGACGCGAGCGCTTGCAAGGACGCGACATACGCCTGTGCGGACGCGTCACGCGCGGGGCCGGCGAGGAGAATGCTGGTTGCCGGGTGCGTGGCGCGGATCGTTGGCAAGGCACGGATGACATCGTCATAGCCTTTGATCGCCACCATGCGTCCGATGCCAACGAGTAGCGGGCCGTGGGAGATCCTGCCCTCATGCTCAAGTTCAGCGCGACATCGCGCCCGGTACGCGGCGATTACGTCCGCGGTGAGCGGCTCGTGCGGCGTTTGCGGCGGCTGAATGGCGATGCGTTCATGCGGGCAGCCATACGACGCGACGACCGTGGCGGAGCGGGGAGAATTCGCCTGTACGAGGCGCGCCCACCGGAGGGTGCGCCGGATTGCACTCCGCGTCGCGAAACGACGCCCATAGCCGTACCCCGTCTCGTCGTCGGTGAGAATATCTCCACCGGTGATGGTCACAAGCGCGGGGGGTGTCCGGCAGTTGTGGAGGGCGTGCCGGAATGCCGTCGCGTATGGATACGCCATACCAATATGGAGGATGTCGTAGTTCGCCAGGCGTTCAGGCGTCAGGAAGGCCCGCAGCGCGCGCACCAGGCCACCAAACGGCGCGAACGCCCACGCACGCGCGTACCATTGCCGGGTGAGCCGCTCGCATCGCCCGTGTGACATAGGGATGGACCAAACCGTCGTGCCGTACGGGTCGGTGTGCGATGCAACGTGATCGGGCTGTGGTGGTCCGCCGACCGTCGCAATCTCGACCGCCACGCCGCGCGCGCGGAGCGCCGCCACAAGTTCGCCGTGCGTATGGCTGACCATTGAATCCTGGCGATATGCGCCAGTGAAATAGAGCACGCGCATCATCGGCGTGCCGCAATCAGTGAGGCATAGAGCGCCTCGAACTGCCGAGCCACGACACGCGCTTCGTACCGTTCCGTCGCATCGTGTGCCGCCTCCCGCGCGAGCCGCGTCCGCAGGGCGGCATCGCCGAGCAACCGGATCAATGCCGCCGCGAGCGCCGATGGATCATCCGGTTCGACGGCGATACCCGTCTCGCCATCGCGGACGATTTCGTTGCATGCGGGTACATTCGTCGTGACTACGGGCGTTCCAACCAACATCGCCTCAACGAGCGGGATACCGAATCCCTCATAGCGTGCCGGTAGCGTCAGGACCCACGATGAACGGAGAAGTCGGATTTTCTCGGATTCGGAGACCCGCCCCGGCGTTTCGATGACCGCCGCGATGCCCAGTTCGCGCACAAGCGCGTCGAAGTCAGCGCGGTCGCGCCCGGAGTGTCCGGCGAAAATAAACCGCGCGTTGGGGATTGCCCCGACGACCTCGGGAATCGCGCGCGCGAGTACGTCCCAGCCCTTACGGTATTTGGTCTGCCCGAGAAAGAGCACCGTCGGCGATGCAGTGCGCGCGATCGGTTCGTCGCTCGCGAGGAGCGTCGCGTCTATCCCGACCGGAATGAAGTGGATGCGCGCTTCCGGCACGCCAAGCTCCGCGACCACCCGTTTTTCATGCAAGGACATTGCGTGCACGGCATCGGCGGCGAACAACGGCCGGTGCAGGAGCCAGACGCCCGTACCGCGTTTGCTGCCCGTTGCCCGCATTGTTCGCACGAGCGACGATTGGATCCGATCGCCGTGCAACGGTGTGGCGAGCGGTCGGTCCGTGTCGTCCACGAGCACAGGATCGTGCAGGATGCCATAGGGAGAGAAGACGACCGGGACGCGGCGAGCGTGATACGCCGGGAGCGCCAGCGCGGAGAGGCGGTTGCTGAGGTGGTGGAGATGGGCGACGTCCGGCTTCTCCCGCGCGATCCACCCGAGGACGCCGGGCGTGAAAAAGCCCTTACGCCGGATGCGGTGGACGACCGTCTCGTCTATGGTCTCATGATGCGTGTCTATCATCGTGGATGATTTTGCGAAGTAGGTCAGCGCGCGCACCACGTGGCCGTCGGCGACGAATTGGCGCGCGAGCGTCGCTTCGGGAAAGGACGGGAAGCCTCGTACGATCCCGAACGTTGTCACGAAATCAATCTTCACCGAGCGCCTCCCGGTAGAGCCGCAGCACATGATCGGTGACGACGGGCCACGCGAACCGTGCGACGGTATACGCGCGGCCTCTCTCGCCCATCGCCCGCCGTCGTGTGGGATCGTGCAGGAGTATCCGCAGTGCGGCGGCGAGAGCATGCGGATCGCGCGGCGGGACGAGCAAACCGGATTCGTCATCGCGCACAACCTCCGGGAAGCCGCCAAAGCGGGTCGCGATGACCGGGCGCGCGCAGGCCAATGCCTCGGCCAGCGCCATACCGAACGTTTCGTTCGCGAAACTCGTCCCGATGACGATGTCGGCGGAGGCATAGATATCCGGCAACCGCGCATGATCGCACGCGCCGAGGAGATGGACACGACCGGCGATGCCGAGTGAGTGCGTCGCGTCGCGGAGACGCGACATTTCCGGGCCATCTCCGACGATGACGAGATGCGCGGGGCAGTCCAGCAAGGCAAGGGCGCGGAGTGCGTCAACCGTCCCCTTCCATCGTTCCAGACGGCCAACCCAGAGAATGACTGGCGCGCCCCCACCGGTGAGGCGTTGCCGCCACCCCCGGTCGGGCGGGCGCGGCGAGAATTGCTCGGTGTCAATACCGTTGTAGATCACCTCGACTTCTCGTCCATATCGCGCGCGCACTTCGGCGGCATTGTAGGCGCTGCATGCGGTAAATGTCTGTACGGCACTGGTGAACCGGCGGTCACCGGGAAAGAAATCACGACCATGTGAACTGTAGATGATCCGCGCGCCCGTTCGCCGCCTGATCCATGTGGCGAGCGGAAAGTCGAACGGCTTGTGGATGTGAACGATATCGAACGCGCCCCGCTCGATCACCGCGCCCGCGCACAGCGCGAATGAGAGTCGCTCCAGCAGTTTCGTCGGACCGTATTGCCGTCCGAGCACGGGAACGCGCCGGATTCGTACCCGGTCGAGGTACGGAACGGTTTCAACCCGGACGCCGGACGTTGCCTCACGCGTCGGTGGCGATTTTGACGCCCCACCGACGACCGTGACCGATACGTCACGTCGCGCGAGATGGCCGGCGAGTTCCCAGACGAAGGTTTCGACGCCGCCAATCTTCGTCGTCGTCGTGAGGTTGACGAGGGCGATGCGCGTCACGTCCGCGTTCCAATCAGCAGGCGAAGGATCAGCCCACGCGCCGGGATACGCAGCGTGCGCAGCCGTTCGATGTCGCTCTCCTCGACGCCGCCGATTCGCCGGAAGACGGCGAGATAGACTGCGCCGCCCAGCGCCGCGATCAGCCCGAGGATCGCAAGCCAGAAGAGGCGGTGCAGGCCACCGCCCGGATTGGCGGGTACACGCCCAACCGTAAATGCGAGGCCACCGACAACGACCGCCATGCATCCCGCCGCCGTGCTGACACGCCCAAGGAAGGCGATCGGATAGCGAATCGGCAAGACGACATTCGCGGCGATGGTACCGATCAGCGCCGCCAGCACGGCGAATCCGCCGGATGTCAGGGCCGCGCCCATCGCACCGTACCAGCGCGCGGTGATAAACATGATCGGGAACGCGAGCAGCGCAACTGCGCGCGCTGCGATAACCGGTTTATAGCGCTCGAACGTCAGGAGAACGGTCGCGCCCGTACTGAGGCAGGACTCGGCGAAAAGAAGGCCGACCATCACGACGCAAACCCCGGCGAACGATTCATACTTCGGATAGAGGACCCGAAAGAGATTTGGGATGAGCAGGGCAAGGCCGATGCCTCCCGGTACGAGAACCAAGGCGAGAAATCGGGCGACGAGCGCATAGGCGATGTTTAGTTGCCGGACATCACGCGCCGTGAAAATGCGCGTGAAAATGGGTACCTGAATGCCGATAATCGGCGCGGTAAGCCCGCTGAGGATTTCGCGCACCGAACCGTTCGCGACGCGGTAGCCCGCGATTTCGTCCGCATTGGTGAGAATGAGCGCCGCGAACGCATACGATGTGAAGAAACTCGTCACCTGCAAGACGTATTGAAGGGACGAATAGAAGACGAACCGGTTGATTGGCAGGGGCCGACCGTGCTCCTCATCAGTGACGTACTGTCGCTCGACCACTGCCGATTCCTGCACCGCGAAGACCGCGAACGCACCCGCGAGGAACATCGCCGCGAGGGCGACGAATACCCGCCCGACAAGCACAATTGCGATATTGCCACCGCTCAGCACGATAATAGTGACGACGATCGGGTCGAGCAGGGTGACGAGGATCGTAATGATGTTCCAGCTTTTGTTCTTGAATGTGGCGACGAGGCTCTGCATCGCCACGTCGTAGAAGGCACCGACGAGGACGAGCGAGACGACGGAGAAAAAGATCGTCCAGTGTTCGCTACGGACGATCCGCGCGACATCCTGCTGATTCGATGGCACACGGCCATCGAGGTAGTGAAAAAAGACATTGTGGAAGAGCGTCGCGAAGGCGATGACCGGCACAAGGACGGCGAGTTTGAAGCCGAAGACCCACGATAAGAGTGTCCGCACGCCGCGCCGCCCCTGCCTGCCCGCGACTTCCGGGAGGAATTTGACGACGCTGCGCTCCGTGCCGAGATCCACGAGCGAGCCGGAGGTAACGCCGACCGCCAGCGCGAGGACATAGACGCCGTATTCCGCCTTTGGCAGCGCGTTCGCGAGGACGAGTTGAGCGAGGAGATGCGCGCCAAGTTTCGCGGGGAGCAGGACGGTGTTCCAATAGGCGGCGCGCGTCGCATGCGTGCCGAGCGTGCCACGGCTGGCATCGCGGTCGGCGGGCGGGACGGTCGTTGCCGGGGTACTCATTGCCCGTCGCCCGCGTGCCGGAGCACGAGTTCGAAGGTGCTCGCCACCGCGAAGCGATGCAGCCGATAGACGGGCAGTGCCAGGCCAATGCGGGAGAGCATCCGCACGATGGGCGCATACCTGCCGGTGGGCACGGATGACCGCGCCGACAGGGTTTGCTCCTTGGTGTCCGTGACGGCCAAGCCGGCGGCGCGCGCGTGCCGCCGGAACCCGGTGATGGTGTCATAGTACATGGCACGAAGCCGCTGATTGTCACCGAATTGAGCCGCACGCTTTGACCGGCCAATGCGCTCGACGATCCACTCTCCAACGGGGCGCGGCAGCCAGTTAATGGCGAAGACGTGATAATGCGGATCGCGCCACGCGAGCCGGTTAATGACGGTGACGAGCGCCACGCCGCCCGGTGCAAGGACGCGCTTTATCTCGCGCAAGGTCGCGTCGGGATCACGGACATGTTCGAGGATGTCCTGCGCGAGGACGATGTCGAAAGCCGCATCGGGACACGGTAATGCTTCACCGACCCCACGGATGACGCGGGCCGCGAGGCCATAGCGCAGGCCGCGCAAGTGCGTGAGGCGGCAATACTCCGCGCTCGGTTCGACGCCGACCGCGCACATCCCGTTCAGCATTGCCGCGATGAGGAAGCCGCCCATGCCGGAGCCAATGTCCAGCACTCGCGCCCTGGCCAGATGCTCGGTGTGGCGCGCGATTGCACGGAAGCGCGGCGTCTGGTGGTCCTCCTGCCAGAGGCGGTCTTCACGCCAGCGATCGTAGTTCTTGCGCCAGCGCATATGGGCCGTCCAGCGATCCACCAGGGCGGTGATCTCGGCTTCGCGCTGTTCCGCTTCGCGTTCATCCGCCGTTACGGGCATCGTCGTTATCCTATCAGCGGAGCGCGTGGACCGGGCGGCCATTGACGATGCCGAGCGCCGCCTCGTGGATCGCTTCCGGCAAGGTCGGATGGGCGTGGATCGTCCGCGCCACGTCGTCAGCGGTCGCACCGAGTTGCAACCCGAGGGCGAGTTCCGCGATCAAGTCGCTCGCGCGCGGGCCGATGATGTGCGCGCCGAGCAGTTTGTTGGCCTCGCCGCAGACAAGTTTGACGACGCCCGCCGTTTCACCAAGAATCTGCGCGCGGCCAAGCGCCGCGAAGGGGAAGGCGCTGGTATGTACGGCGTCGCCGAATCGCTCGCGTGCCTGCTCCTCCGTCAGGCCAACCCCGGCAATTTCTGGCAGCGTGAAGACGCAGTTTGGCACGACGGACGCATCATACTGCGCGTCATGGCCGGTGATGTTTTCGACGACAATTTCGCCCTGCATCGAGGCGGTATGGGCCAATTGCGGCATCAGCGCGACGTCACCGATCGCGTAGACGCCAGGCAGATTCGTGCGCAAGCCCGCGTCTACCCTGACGGCACGGCGATCTTTTTCCAGCGGCACATCCGCGGCCCAGGCACCTTCCGTGTACGGCGTGCGCCCGACCGCGACGAGTACCGCGTCCGCCTCGATGGACTTCTTGCCGTCCGCCGTGCGGTAGTGAACGGCGAGGTCATCATCGTCGCCCCAGGTGACTTCTTCAACGGACGCATCCACGGTGATCGCGAGGCCCATCTTCCGATACATCGGCAGCGCCCGGCGAATCATCTCCGGTTCGACGCCGGTAAGGATGTTCGGCAATCGCTCAACGACACTGACGGTTGTACCGAGGGCGGCGAAGATCGTCGCGAACTCCATGCCGATGATGCCGCCACCGATCACGGCGAGCCGCTTCGGTTGCGCGGTCAGGGCGAGGATGCCATCCGATGTGACAACCCCCGGCAGATCGAGGCCCGGAATCGGCACCATGCCCGGCACCGACCCGGTGGCGATGATGACATTGCTCGCCGTAATCTCGCGCGAACCGCCGTCGTTATCGCGCACGGAGACGCGATGGGGCGGCGCGGCGGTGAGCAGGCAGCCGATGCCGCGCAGAACGGTGACTTTGTTGCCCTGCATGAGGCCGTCAATGCCGCGTACGAGATTCCGGACAACATCATCCTTGTGTGCCATCACGGCCGTAAAGTCGAGCGTCGGCTCACCGGCATGCACGCCATAGGTGGCCGCGCCGTGCACGGTTCGCCACACTTCCGCCGTGTGGTGTAGCGCCTTCGTCGGTATGCATCCCCAACTGAGACAGGTGCCACCTAACGGGCCACGGTCAATTAAGGCGACGGATAGCCCCTCTTGCGCGGCGCGAATCGCGGCGACATAACCGCCAGGCCCACCACCGATTATCGCGACATCAAACACGGATGCCGAGTTCATTCCCATGATGCGCTCCTCGACTGCTCTCAGTGTGGACCGAACACCTCGCCACTCTTTGGAACAATGGCATATTCCGGTTCCCGGCAGAGGGTACGCTGGTGGCGCGCGTCGGTCAAGGTGGCGCGACCCAGAGTTCAACGTCGCTCGATTTGCCGTGCGCGACCACTTGGGCCGCGCCGGGCGGTAGCGGCCCAAGTGCGACACGTAGTGTCCCATCGGGCAAGGCAGTCGTATCGCGAAGGGCAACGGTCTTGCCATTGTTGAGCGTCACCCACATCGCAACCTGCTCGCCCGGCTCGTAGAGCGCGGGGCTTGTGATCTCCAGATTGTTGAGCATCAGATGTGGCAGGGTCGTGAGGCCAATGACCGTTATAGGGATGAGCGGCTGATTCTCCAGAAGTGGGATATTCGTCGAGTGAATATCAATCACATAGGCACCCGGTGCGCTCGGCAAATCCACAGAGAGTGGCACGGTCGTCGTCCCGGCGGCAACGATCGCGGGCAAGATGATTCGTACGGGTTGCGTCGAGACGTGTTTTCCGGACGCATCACGGATTTCGGCACTGAAGTCGAAGTGGCCGCGCGTATAGAGCATGCGCGCGCCGACCCCAGGATTGCTCACCGTCAGTTGGCCGGAGAGGCGGTCCAGATTGCCGGCGGGATTCGTCTTGAACGAGACGCTCGCGGAGAGGGGCGGCGCGGCGGGGTCGGGGTGAAGATGGTACAGATCGCAGTCGCCAACGGTCGCGAGAAATGAGATGTTCGCGGGGCTGCTCCGCAGGGTTTGCGTGAAGGAGGTAAGGGTATCCGCCGAGTAGGCGGAGCGATGAATGACGAGCGTCCCGATGCCCATATCGGCGAGCGCCTCGTAGTCGTCCGTGCCGGGGAAATCGTCACGCCCGACAAAACGCCCCCGCAGTTGATACGTCGCGGTGGGAATGAACCCGGAGTGGCCCCAAACGACGTCATGCCAGTGATACGTCGAATAATATGCCGTTTGCAGTTCCGTCGCTGCCACCGGGAATTCGGCGACGATGCCGGTGTTCGTCTGTGACGCCAACCAGCGGTATGGCGCGAGCGTGGTCGCGGAGCGATCAACCGGAATCGTTGGCTGAAGGCGCGTGGCGCAGTCCGCGAGCGCGAAAATCGCGCAGCCGCAGGCGACAAGTGGCGCGAGCCGCAGCAACCGTGCGTCGCGCCAGACGGCAGTATGCCAGAGCCAGGTCGCGCCGAGTGCGGCAAACGGACAGAGCGCGAGGAGCACGACCGCGGCGAACCGATCCGGCCCACGAA
>JAICJW010000163.1 GCA_025928215.1 Chloroflexia bacterium
GCCGGACGATATACACATCTGGCTCGGCACGGAATTCAAACCAGGCAAAGTCTATGAGGTCGTCTACCGGACGCGCCGCTGCCCGGTCGTCGGGGCGGGGCTGCTCGCGGTGCGGGATGCGGTCTCCTTCCTCCGCTACAGCGATGCGGCGGATAACCCCTGCGCGGGGCGGATCGAGCAGGCGTACGGTTTCGGCATGTCGCAGAGCGGGCGGTTCCTGCGCCATTTCCTGTACACCGGCCTGAACGTGGACGAGGCAGGGCGGCAGGTCTTCGACGGCATCAATATCCATGTCGCGGGGGCGCGGCGCGGCGAGTTCAACCATCGCTTCGGGCAGCCCTCGCAGCAGCACATCCCCAGTTTCGGCCACCTGATGCCCTTCACCGACGATGACCAGACTGATCCTCAGACCGGGCAGACGGACGGCCTGATGCGCCGCCAGCGCGCCCTCGGCGGCGTGCCGAAGGTCATCACAACGAATACCTCAGCGGAGTACTGGCGCGGCGATGCCTCGCTCATCCACACGGATATTGCGGGAACGCGCGACAGCGAGCCGCCGGAAGATGCGCGCATCTACCTCTTCGCCAGCACGCAGCATGGCCTCGGCAGCGTGCCGCTCGTGGATACCGATACGAACACCGGCGCGCGGGGCGTCCACGGCTTCAACGCGGTGGACTACGCGCCCCTTCTGCGCGCCGTTCTCATCGCCCTCGACCGCTGGGTGACGGACGGCACACCGCCCCCGCCGAGTCGCTTCCCGCGCCTCGCGGATGGCACGGCAATTCCGGGTGCGTCCGTCTTCACCGCCTATCACGGCATCCCCGGCGCGACGCCGCCCGACCCGGAATTGCTGCCGACCATTCGCCGCCTCGATCTCGGCCCCGATGCGGCGCGGGGCATCGGCCATTTCCCGGCAGTGGTGGGCGAGCGATACCCGCACTATGTCTCGGCGGTGGATGCGGATGGGAATGAGACGGGCGGCGTGCGGATGCCGGATGTGATCGTACCCGCCGCCACCTACACCGGCTGGAACCCGCGCCATCCCGCGACGGGGGGCGCGGGTCAGATCATCCCGATGGAAGGCTCGACCTTCCCCTTCGCGACTACCGCCGAGGAACGCCGCCGCACCGGCGATCCGCGCCCCGCCCTCGCCGAGCGATACCGCGACCGCGCCGATTACCTCAATCGCGTTCGCACCGCCGCCGAGGAACTGGTGGCAGATCGCTACCTGCTCGCGGAGGATGTGCCGCTCGCCATCGCCATCGCCGCCGAACGATGGGACGCCTTCGCGTCATCGTAGGCCGGGGGTGAGGCTCATACGAACCGATCGAACCAATCGCAGACGCGCTGGACGAGATCGAGCTGGTGCATGCGCTCGTGGAAGCCGTGCTTCTGGCGTGGATAGATGACCAGTTCCGTCTCGACGCCCGCGCTCTTCAGGCTCCAGTGAAACTCCTGTGCCTGCGTGATCGGCACCCGCTTGTCCGCCTCACCACCGACGAGCAGTGTCGGCGTTTTCACCTTGCCGACGTAGCGGATCGGCGAGCGCTCCCAGACCTGATCGGGTTCCTGATGAACGAGGCCAATGTTCCACGCATTCGCCGGGCCGATGTCCGTCGTGCCGATCTTGCTCACCCAGTTCGTTGGCGGCGCGCCCGCGACGGCCGCCTTGAAGCGATCCGTATGCCCGACAACCCATGCGGTCATGAAGCCGCCGTACGACCAGCCGCAGACGCCGAGCCGGTCCGGGTCCGCAATCCCCCGCGCAATGAGGTAATCCACGCCCGCCATAATATCTTCGTAATCGCCGCCGCCGAGGTCGAAGCGATTGGAGCGGGTGAAGGCCGCGCCCCGTCCGATTGAGCCGCGTGGGTTTGGCAGCAGCACCGCATAGCCACGCGCCGCGAGCGCCTGCCCCCAGTTGTGCGCGCCCATCCCGGAGCGCGGGCTGGAGACGCCCGCCGGGCCGCCGTGAATCTGCACGATCAGCGGCAGCGGTGCATCGCCCGCGCGCTCCGACGGCAGGAGAAGCCACCCCTCAATCCGCATGCCGTCCGCCGCCTGCCAACTGATCTGCTCCATCGGCCCGAGCGTCACCTCGGCCAGTTGCGGGTTGAGGTCTGTCAGGCAACGCGCCGCGCCATCGCCTCGCAGTGCGTATACCTCCGCCGAATGATCCGGAAGCGCGCAGGTGAACGCGACCGTGCCATCCGCGACATCCACGCTGTCAATCCAGCCGCCAGACGGAGTAGGGAGGACGGAGGACGGAGAACTGAGCGCTAATTGTGAGACTTGACCGGCGATGCGATTGATAACGAGATGATCGCCCTGCCAGCCTGCCCATGCCAGCGATGTGTCGTCGTCATCGCGGGTATGGACGGCGTTGTCCGCCGTGTCAATGATGAAGATGCGGGCATGGCTCGCCTCCGGCGCTTGCGCGGCGACGACAAGGATGCGCGCGCCATCGGCGGACCATGCCAGTTGACTGACGCCCATCCCGAGGCCGGTGAGCAGTTCGCGCTCGTCGCCCGTGCCATCCACCCGCCAGCGGAGGAGGCGGACATTGCCATACGTCGCCGCAAGGTCCTCCGAGGGCGAGACGGCGGCGACGATCTCCGCGCCATCGGGTGAGAAGGCGAAGGCCCAGACATGCCCCCGCGCCGGGCCAAGCACCACCGGCGCGCCGCCATAAGCCGGGACGACCGCGACGGCGTGTGGCCGCCACTGCTCACTCCAGACCTTGACATCGCTCTTCGGCTCGTCTTCCGCCGCGAGGGCACGGCGGCGGGCGGTGAAAGCGATGGCCCGCCCATCGGGCCGCCATGCCGGGTTGGCGACACCGCCGAGCAGTTCGGTCAGCCGCACCGCTTCACCCCCACCGACGGCCACGCGATGCAACTGCGCCTCTCCCCGCTTGACGCGGTCAGCGAGGAAAGCGAGCGCCGCGCCGTCCGGCGACCAGCGCGGGGCGACGTTGTTGTGCTCGCTCCCGGTCACGGCACGCGCGGCGGCGCTCCCGTCGGTGGGCACAATGTAGATCGTGCTCGTCGGATCGGTCTGCCGGTGGCCGACTGGCGCGAGACAGAAAGCAACGCGGCTGCCATCCGGCGCGACCCGCGGATCGGACGGCATACGAACATCGAGAGCAACATCGGGTGTGAACGGTCGCATAGTACCTCACAGTCGGCGGTCGGCGGTCGTCAGTGGGAACAGTGGGTGACAGACGCATGATAGCAGGTCGCGGGGGAATCCTGACCCCCGACCGATGGTATGCTTGGGCGCACTTTCGGGTAATCGCGACGGCGTGCGGCACGCCGTCGGGCGGGAAAGGAACCCTGGTGACGCCGTTTCGGTCGGCTGCGTTTCGCTGGCTCTGGTGCTCGACGACGGCCTCGGCGGGCGCCCAGACGATGGAGCGCACGACCACCGCCTGGCTGGCGCTACAAGCGGGCGGCGGGGCATTCGCGGTCGGGCTGGTCTTCGCCGCCCGATCGTTGCCGTCGCTGCTCTTCGGGCTGGCGGCGGGCACGATCGCCGACCGGACCGACCGGCGCCGCCAATTGCTGATGGTTGCCGGCGCGTCGTTCTCCTTGATGGCGGCCCTCGGCTGGCTCGTCGGGGCGGGAACAATTCGCGTCTGGCAGGTGATCGCGATTTCGTTCGCCGCCGGTTGTGTGCAGGCGTTCGACACACCGGCGCGGCAGGCGCTCGTCCTCGATACCACCCCCCGTGAGATCGCGCCGAACGCGATGGCCCTGAACGCTCTGGCCGCGCGGCTCTTCGGTGCGCTCGGCGCGTTCGGCGCCGGTGTGCTCATCCCGGTGATCGGCGTCGCGCATTGCTACTTCGTCATTGCTGTCGCGTATGGGCTGGTAGTGGCGTTCATTACCGCCCTGCGGGTGCCGCGCGGGAGCCGTGTTCCCGTCGTCCATCCGCCGTTCGGGCGCGCGCTCCGGGACGCGGCGCGGCTGATCACCGCGATCCCGGCGGTCCGCACGCTGACAATCTCCGGGATCGCCTGCGAGGTGTTCGCCTTCTCCTACAACAGCGCGCTACCCGTCGTCGCGCGGGATGTCCTCATGGCCGGCCCCGAAGGTCTCGGGACGCTGAACGCCGCCGCGTCGGTCGGTGGGACGATCGCCCTCGTGCTGCTTTCGCTGCTCGCGGGACGGGTGCGGCGCGAGCCGCTGATCGGGGGGATCTTCGTCGCGTATGGCGCGTCCCTCATCGTGCTGGCCGCGACGCACGATCTGCGGGTCGCCGCAGCGGTGCTGGTCGTGACGGGCCTCTGCGCCGGGGCATTCGATGTCCTCCAGCAGACGCTCATCCAGATGGCGGTGCCGGAGGAGCAGCGCGGACGGGCGATTGGCATCTGGGTGCTCGGCGTCGGCTCGGCGCCCGTCGGCAATCTCGAAATGGGGGCGCTGATCGCCGCGCTCGGCGCGCCGAGCGCGCTGCTCATCAACGGCGCGCTGGCCATCGCATCGGCGGGGATGCTGCTGGCACGCTCGCCCAGCTATCGGTGGCGATTGCGGGTACGGCCTGAGTCCGACTGAGCCGCGATGTAATCGTGGAATACTGGCGCGGTCGCTCCGCTTTGTGAAGATGAACGGATCGCCATCGTCTGACGCGATAGGTTTGCCATAGGATATGAAGGGGTGGAGCAGGCTGAAGCCTGCATTCCTGGGTCGGCAGGCGGAATCTGCCCAACGGGCAGCCGCTCACCCTATCCAGCAAGGGGGAATTGCCGGTGCGGATCGTCGTTGCACTGATTGGCCTGCTGGTCGTCGTCACCGTCCTGTGGGATGCCTTCGAGACGATCATTTTGCCCCGGCGCGTCAATCGTCAGTTCCGGCTCACCCGGCTCTTCTACCGCGGGACGTGGATGGCGTGGTCGTCCGTGGCCCGGCACGGCAAACGGCGGCACGACACCTATCTCAGCCTCTACGGGCCGCTCTCGCTCATCGTCCTGCTCGTCGTCTGGGCGGGCGGGCTGATCCTCGGCTTCGGTATCCTGCAGTGGGGGTGCGGCTCACACGTCCTGACGACCGACGGTACGCGGAGTTTCGGCACCGATCTCTACGCCAGCGGCACGACCTTCTTCACGCTCGGCCTCGGCGACGTAATTCCGCGCAACACGCTGGCACGCATCGTCACAGTCATCGAAGCGGGCGTCGGTTTCGGCTTCCTCGGCCTCGTTATCACCTATCTGCCGATCCTCTATCAGGCGTTCTCGCGGCGAGAAGTGGCGATCTCGCTGCTCGACGCGCGGGCCGGATCGCCACCGCGCGCGGTCGAACTGATCCGCCGCCTCGGGGAATATGACGACCTCGCCTCACTCCGCCCGCTGCTGCTCGAATGGGAGCGGTGGTGCGGCGAACTATTGGAAAGCTTGCTCTCCTATCCCTCCCTCGCCTACTTCCGCTCCCAACACGATAACCAATCGTGGCTGGCCGCACTGACGATGATGCTCGATGCCTCCGCACTCGTCCTCGTCGGCGTGGAGGGCGCACCGGCCGGCCCCGCGCGGCTCGTCTTTGCGATGGGCCGGCACGCGATCGTGGACATCTGCCAGTATCTCGACACGCCGCCCATTAAGCCGACCGCCGACCGGCTGCCGCCGGATGAGGTCGCCCGCATGCGCGCGATCCTCGCCGCCGATGGCGTGCCATTGCGGGAGGACGAGACGATCGCCGCGCGTCTGCGCGAACTGCGCCATCTCTATGAACCGTTCGTGAATGGCGCGGCGATCCGCTTGCTTCTCACCCTCCCGCCGTGGATGCCCGATCCCGACGCGAAGGACAACTGGGAAACGACCGCGTGGGACGACGTGCTGTGAGCGCAGTGAGCAGTGAGCAATGAGCAGAGATATTGACAAGTCATACGATGATCCGTATAATACGAGTAGTCGTACGATTCATGGGTGCGCGGGTAGCGATCTATCCCTACCGACGCCTGCGGTCTCCGCCCCTCTCGGTCACGCTCCCCACGATCCATGATCTATTTGCCGTCGGCATGTCCTGCTGATCGGCAGAGGAGGTGCAGCATGGTTGTGTTCGCATCGTTGGCCGGAGCCAACTGGTTCTGGGGGGTCATCTTGTGGATCATCGTTGGGTTGGTCGCCGGCTGGCTGATCCATTCGGCGGTTCGCTCGGGTCGCACGGGGATGGGTACGGATCTCATCGCGGGGCTGATCGGTGGCGTGATCGCCGGGATCATCATGGGCTTCTTCGTCAGTGGCGCCGGTTTCTGGTGGGCGGTGCTGGTCGCCTTCGTCGTCGGGCTGATCGTGGACTGGATCGTCCGCGCATCCGCGGGGAACCGCCAGGCAGTCTGAGCGAGACCGAGACAACTACCACGGAGCCGCCTCAATCGGGGCGGCTCTTTTCAGCGGTGGCGCGTCGGGCTTGACAGATAGTACGGTATATCGTATAGTACCGCGAATCGTATTATATGGGAGGTGGCAGTGGCGCATCAACGGACGAGCAACGACGCGGATCGCGCGCTGATCGCCTATGTGCGGGCCGTGATCCTCGCGGAACCGCTGCAATTGGCGATTCTGGAGAAGTACGGTGTGCGTCTCGCGGGTCTGCGCGCCCTGCGCGTGCTGCGCGACCTTGGCACCGTGCCGATCAGCCGGTTCGCGGAGGCGATTGAGATTCCGCGCTCCACCGCGACCGGCGTCGTGGACCGGCTGGTGGAGCGCGGCGTGATCGAGCGGGTCTCCGATGCCGTGGATCGCCGGATGATTAATATCCGCGTGACACCGCGCGGGTTGGCGGCATTGGAGGATCGGGCGCTGCTGGATGAGAGCGTCGTGGGCACGCGCATCCGCGCCCTCGCGCCGGAGGAGCAACGCCTGCTCGCCGATCTGCTGGAACACGTCGTCGGTGATCGCACGACCGCAACATCCGCGCGAGTAGCGTAATAGCAAAACGAGGGGGCTTTTTTTTATGACCGAAACGCCGCGGACGACGCGCCGGATGGCGCACATTGACTACAAGTGGATCGCGCTCTCCAACACGACGCTCGGCATTCTGATGGCCGCGCTCAATTCGAGCATCATCCTGATCGCGCTACCGGCGATTTTCCGCGGCATCGGTATTAACCCGCTCTCCCCCGGTGAGACGGGCTACCTGCTCTGGTCGCTCTTAGGCTACCTCGTGATTACCGCCGTCCTGCTCGTCACCTGCGGGCGCATCTCGGATATGTTTGGTCGCGTGCGCCTCTACAACGCCGGTTTCGCCGTCTTCACGATCGGCTCGATCCTGCTCTTCTTCATTCAGGGCAACGGTAATGGCGCGGCGATGCAGCTCATTATTTTCCGGCTCATCCAGGGCATCGGCGGGGCCTTCCTCTTCGCCAACTCGACGGCGATCCTCACCGACGCCTTCCCGGCCACCGAGCGCGGGCTGGCGCTCGGCGTCAACACCGTCTGCGGCATCGCCGGGCAGTTCATCGGCCTGATCCTCGGCGGCCTGCTCGCCGCCTTCAACTGGCGGCTCGTCTTCCTCGTCAGCGTGCCCTTTGGGGTCATCGGCACCGTCTGGGCGTACCTGATGCTGCACGAGACCGCCCGCGTGCGTATGCACCAGAAGATTGACGTGCTCGGCAACCTCCTTTTCGCCGGTGGATTGACCATCCTGCTCGTCGCGCTCACCTACGGCATCGAGCCGTATGGCGCGTCGGATATGGGCTGGAAGAACCCGCTCGTGATCGCGGGCATCGTCGGCGGTCTGATCCTGCTCGCGCTCTTCGTCGTCGTCGAGCAGCGGGTGGAGAATCCGATGTTCCGGTTGTCCCTATTCCGCATCCGCATGTTCACGATGGGCAACCTGAGCAACCTGCTCGCCGCGATGGCGCAGGGCGGCTTGCAGTTCATGCTAATTATTTGGCTTCAGGGTATCTGGCTGCCGCTCCACGGCTACAACTTCGATGACACGCCACTCTGGGCAGGCATCTACATGATCCCGCTGACCGTTGGCTTCCTCATCATGGGGCCGCTCTCGGGCTATCTCTCCGACAAGGTCGGCTCGCGCGGGCTGGCGACGACGGGTATGGTCATCATGGCCGCCGCCTTCATCGCCCTGACGCTCCTGCCCGCGAACTTCGTCTATCCGGTCTTCGCGGTGGTGATCCTCATTCTCGGCCTCGGCATGGGGATGTTCAGCGCGCCGAACACGACGGCGATCATGAACGCCGTCCCCGCCGAATATCGCGGCGTCTCCTCCGGGATGATCGCCACCTTCCGCAATATTGCCAGCACGCTCAGTATCACCCTGATCTTCTCGCTCGTGACGGTCGGCCTCGCCAGGAATCTGCCGGGTACGCTGCTCAACGGACTGACGACGGCCGGTATCCCACAGGGCGCGGCGACCGCCGTCTCGCATTTGCCGCCGGTGGCCGCGATCTTCGCCGCCTTCCTCGGCTACAACCCGCTGGGTACCCTCTTGCCACCCGATGTGCTGCAGGGCGTCACCCAGGCGACGCGGGACACGGTGCTGGGGAATACATTCTTCCCGAACCTGATCTCCGGGCCGTTCATGGACGGTGTCCGCGTCGCCTTCAGCGCCTGCGCTGCCCTCGCCGGTGTCGCGGCGGTCGTCTCGTTCTTCCGGGGCGGGCGGGTCGTCCACGAGCACGATGCCGTGGGCAATGCGGAGGGATTGGCGGAACTGGCGGGGCCGGAGATGGCGGTTCTCGAGGCCGAGAATGCCGATTGAGATTGCGGAGACGGCCATGCGCCCCTACCAACCCTACCGTCACGAAAAAAAGGAAGCCCCGCGGTTTGGGGGACCGCGGGGTGGGGAGGAGGGGAAGAAGAACGCAAACGGCTGGGGAACCACTCCCGCCGAGGGATAGCGGATGCCATCCCTCACCTCTTCCTACTTAACATAACGAACTACACGCGCGGATTGTTCCCGGTTTCGCGCTGGATACGCGCGGGTGTGGCGGCGATGGGACGCGCCCGGTCATAGACGGGTAATTCGCCGGTGCGCGGCGCGCGGTCGGGTGCCCGTCGCGGCGCTCGCGCGCGGGCGGTCATCCGGCGCCACGTCTCCCAGCCGTTGGCGATGAGCAGGCCCGCGAGCAGGTAGTACACCCCGCCGAGCGTCGCGTAGACGGCGAACCCGACGAGCGCGGCGATGGCAGCGAAGACGACCTGGTCGCGGTAGCGCGCCGGGGAGGTCGGCGGATCGGTGAGCATGAAGAAGGCGAAGAAGAGCGCGGCGTTGACATCCGGCGCGCGGAAAATCTCCGCGACCCGGGCCGGATCGCCCGCGTAGGCTTACGCCGCGAACAAGAGGAAGTAGCAGC
>JAICJW010000248.1 GCA_025928215.1 Chloroflexia bacterium
GATCATCCAGGCGCTGAGCGGGTTGATGAGCGTTACCGGCGCGCAACAGGGGCCGCCGACGAAGGTCGGCATCCCGATCTCGGACATCGCGGCGGGGATGTTCGCGGCATACGCGATCGTCGCGGCGCTCTTCCGGCGGGACCATGGCGGCGGCGGCGAATATATCGATACGTCGCTGCTCGGCGCGCTGGTGACGATGATGACCTACCACGCCGTGGACTACTTCATGACCGGCATGGTGCCCGGCCGCACCGGTAATGCGCACCCGATGATCTGCCCGTACGACACCTACCCGACGAAGGACGGCTACGTCGTCATCGCGGTGGGCAACGACGGCCTCTGGGCGCGCTTCTGCCGCGTCCTCGGCTGGGAGCGATACATTTGTGACCCCCGCTACGCGCACAACCCGAACCGCGTCGAGCGGTACGACGAGGTGACGGCGCTGGTGACCGAGCGGCTGCGCTGCATGACGACGGCGGAGGTCATCGCCGCGCTGGGTGCGGCGGGGGTGCCGTGCGGCCCGATCCGGACGATCGACGAGGTCTTCGCCGACCCGCAGGTGCAATACGAGCGGCTCGCGCGCACGGTCCACCACCCGACGATCGGCGACGTCACCGTGCCGGGCTTCCCGTACCGGTTGGGCTCGGTCGATCTCGACGTGGCCTTGCCACCACCTCGGCTCGGTGAACACACGGATGCGATCCTCGAAGAAGCGGGATACGACTCGGAGGAAGTTGCGACGCTCCGCACGGCGGGGGCAGTCGCATGAAAGGTGTATGGCCGGATGGCCTCGCAGGCAGTTGGACGCGGAGGCACTAGGGAAATGGAGCGCACGATGCGACGAATCGCGGTTCTGACCAGCGGGGGCGACGCTCCCGGTATGAATGCGGCGATCCGCGCCGCAGTTCGCTGCGGCATCGCTGCCGGGGCGGAGATGTGGGGCGTTCGTAACGGCTATGCCGGGCTGATGGCCGGGGACATGGCGCCGCTCGATCTGCGCACCGTCGGCGGCATCATCAACAGGGGTGGCACGATGCTCGGTACGAGCAGGCCGCCGGAAATGTATGAGGAGCCCGGGCAGCGGCTCGCCGTCGCACACCTCAACGAGCGCGATATCGAGGGGTTGGTGGTGATTGGCGGCAATGGCTCCCAATCGGGGTCGCTCGCGCTGCATCGCCTCGGCGTATCGGTCGTCGGGGTCGCATCGACGATCGATAACGACCTCGCGGTCGTCGATACGTCGATCGGCGTCGATACCGCGCTCAATACCGCGGTGGGGGCGGTGGATCGCCTGCGGGATACCGCGAGCAGCCACCATCGCGCCTTTGTCGTCGAGGTGATGGGGCGGCACTCCGGATATCTCGCTACGATGATTGCTCTTGCATCCGGCGCGGAGCAGGTACTGATCCCCGAGATGCCGACGACGACCCAGGCCGTGCTGGACCGCATACGCGAAGCGTATGCGGCGGGCAAGCCCCACTGTATCATTATCGCCGCCGAGGGGTCGCCCCTGCCCGCCGCCACGCTCCATGAGGAGATACGCCACCAGCATGCCGGTGTATACGAGACCCGGCTTGTCGTCCTCGGGCACGTCCAGCGCGGGGGGGCACCAACCGTATTCGATCGGCTCCTCGGCACACGGCTCGGTGCGGCGGCGGTCGATGCCCTCATCGCCGGGGAGCGAGCCATCCTTGCGGGCTTGGCCGGAGGGGCGATCCGCCATATCCCCCTTGGCGATGCTATCCAGCCGTGTATCAAGGTGGACGAGCGACTTTACCGGCTTGGCGAGACGCTTGCGCAGTAGGCGTCGCGTGACACGTTTCTCGTTCGCGATACTGTGACCTATTTATAACTTTCGACCCACATATCCACACAGATTTGTAACGCTCGGCGCGATACGCTTCTCCCTATGGAATAGGGTCATTTCGACACACGCTTTCGGCGGGATTGGCGGCACATCATGCGGAACATTGCGGTCGTTGGTACGGGATACGTGGGGCTCTGCACAGCGGCAACGTTCGCCCACGCCGGGAATCGCGTCGTTGGAGTGGATGTCGATGCCGAGAAGATCGCGCGCCTCACGGCGGGTGAATCGCCGATCTTCGAGCCGGGGCTGGCGCAGTTGCTGCGAGAGCATTGGCGGACCGGGCGGCTTGCGTTCACGACAGACTATGCCGACGCGATCCCTGCGGCCGACTTCGTCTTCATCTGCGTCGACACACCGACCGGGGCGAACGGTGGCGCGGATCTGCACCATGTCCGCGCGGCGGCGGGTAGTATCGCCCGCGCACTCGATCCCGGCCACCGGACAATCGTCATCGACAAAAGCACGATGCCGGTCGGGAGCGGCGAGGCGATTGCCGCAATCCTGCACGAGGCATCACGCGCCGACGCTCCGTTCGCGGTGGTCTCCAACCCCGAGTTCCTCCGCGAAGGATCGGCGCTACACGACGCATTCCATCCCGATCGGGTCGTGATCGGTTCCGGCGATCCCGCAGTGACTGCGGCGGTGGCGGCGCTGTACGAGCCGTTCGGCGCCCCGATTTACCGCACGAGTCTGCGTGCGGCAGAGATGATCAAGTACGCATCGAACGCGATGCTGGCGACGCGTATTTCATTCATGAGCGAGATCGCGCATATCTGCGACGGTCTCGGCGTTGATGTCCGCGAGGTCGCGACGGGGATGGGGATGGACACGCGGATCGGCCCGCAGTTCCTTAAGGCAGGTATCGGCTTCGGCGGTTCTTGCTTTCCCAAGGATGTCAAAGCGCTCGCCTTCATGGCCGAGGAGGCTGAATACACGCCGCAACTCCTGCACGCCGTGCTCGAGATCAATCGAGAAGCGCGACGTAGCTTCGTGCGCAAGATCAGCCATCTCGTGGGCGACATCGAGGGGGCGACGATTGCAGTGTGGGGGCTCGCGTTCAAACCGGACACCGACGATCTGCGCGAGGCGCCATCGCTCGATATCATCCGCGACCTCCTCTCCCGTGGAGCGACCGTGCGCGCCTTCGATCCCGTAGCGATGGAGGCCGCACGCCGGGTGCTGCCGGAGGTCGTTTACTGCGCCGATCTATACCAGGCGGCCACTGGCGCCGACGCCGTGGCACTCATCACCGAATGGGACACCTTCCGTGCGCTTGATTTCGCTCTGGTCCGGTCGGTGATGCGCGGCCAGGTCTTCGTGGATGGCCGCAACCAGTTCGATCCGACAGCGATGGCAGCGCTCGGCTTCACGTACCGTGGTGTTGGGGTGTCGCTCGTACAGGTGGCCTCCCTCGCGGACGCCGGGGTGCCGGTGCCAGCGCCGGTATCCGTTTAGGCTACGCGGGGACGGCGATGAAGACGCGCGAGCGGTCCACGCAGGTCATCGTACGGCGGGGAGCGGATCCCGTCTGCGTTGAGAAGCTTCCGATCTTCAGTACCTCGCAACGCGCGCAGTATGCCGCCCTGGTGTTCCTGTTCGTCGCAGCGAATCTCGTCTTCTGGGTGTGGTGGCTGCAGCCGACACACTGGGGCGAGCGGGCGCTCTTCTTCTCGATGGTTGTCTGTCTCTTCTATCAGGCGACCATCCTTCCCGGCGTCTATCTCTTTTTCCTCGGCTGGATGCGCAGACCGAGGCACATCATAGCCCCACCAGCCGTGAAGGTGGCGATGATCTCGCTGACTGTACCGGGTAGTGAGAGCCCCGCTATCGTGCGCACGCAACTGGAGGCGATGCTTCGCGTCGGCTATCCCCACGACAGCTGGATCCTCGTGGACAAGGTTCATTCGCCCGAGATCGAAGCGATGGCGACGTCCCTCGGCGCGCGCTACTTCAGCCGCCATGACCGTGCGACATGGGGGGATTTGGTTGACGACTGGAACCAGCCCGAGGCGCCTTTCAAAGCGAAGACAAAGGCGGGTAACGTCAACGCCTGGTTGGACGCGATGAACCGGTGCGGCATTACATATGACTACTTTACCCAACTCGACATCGACCACATCCCTGTCCCGGAGTATTTGGACAAGGTGCTCGGCTACTTCGCCGACCCGAAGATCGCCTGGGTGCAGGCCCCCTCGGTCTATGGCGGGTTCGATTTCTGGACCGCCCGTGGCTCGGCGGAGCAGGAATTGGTGCTCCAAGGGCCGCTCCAGTCCGGCTTCTACGGTTTCTCCGGCACGCCGTTCCTGATCGGCTCGCACAGCACATACCGTATGACGGCGGTCCTGGAGATCGGCGGCTTCCAACCGACACGGGCGGAGGACCACCTCGACACTGTCGTGCTCGCCGCCCACGGCTATGAGGGCGTGTTCCTTCCCGAGGTGATCGCGACGGGGAACGGTCCGGAGAGCTTCGAGACCTACCTCGGCCAGCAGTTCGCCTGGGCATACAGCATGATCACGGTGATGTTGCACTACACTCCCCACCTGGTCCGCCGCTACACCTTCCGGCAGGCGATCCAGTTCCTCTTTGTGCAGACGTGGTACGCCCTGTGGAGTGTGACGACCCTCATCATGTTCCTTCTGCCGGCAATCGCCCTCGTCTTCGATACATCCATCAGCCACGTAGATCTTCTGGAGTTCCTCGCGTTCAGTGTACCGCTCGCCGCCATTGCGCTGGCGATCTGGTGGTGGAGCAGGAAATGGTTCCATCCGCACGGGATCTTGCTCAGTTGGCGCGGCATCGCCTTGCAGGTCGCTCGCTGGCCGGTCGTCCTCTCCGCGCTCGTCCAAGTACTCCTCCGGCGGGAGAAGCCGTACATGATCACCCCGAAAGGTGTGGAACGCCAGGAGGACCGGAGAATCTCCCTCGTCCCAGGCATCCCGTTCATGGTGCTCCTCGCGGCGATGCTTGGTGCGAGTTGGTACTTCCTACTCGTCACCGGTCGTGGGGAGGCGCAGGGCTATCTGCTCTTCACGCTGATTGGCGCCTTTGAAATCTGTCGGATCTTCGTGATCGTGATCGGCGAGGATCAGCGGCGCCTGCACCAGCAGGGAGTGCGGCTCATGCGCGCCATCCGGATTCGTGCGAGCTTGATCCTGACCGTGGCGGCAGGGATACTGGTGGTGAGTGTAACAGGTGTCATCTCTGCTGGGCGCATCGGGGAAGCGGTGTTCTATTACGAGCGGCACCGTCCTGCTATCAGTGATGCTGGGCCAGTTGACCTCGGCCCGCCTCTGGCAACGTCGATTGGTACACCGGCGATGCAAGTGCCCCCACCGACCGATGCCCTGACATCGGTCGCCGTCATCACGACACCAACAGCGAGCCTTCCTGCCTCTCTCGCCCCTATAGCCCCGCCCGCCGCACGAGCGACATCTACCGCCGTGCCGCCCATACCTGTCGTCGCCATTCCCATGGATCGCCGGCTGTTCGGTGTGTACGATCCCGAATCAAGCGCCTTCGCTGATGTGCCGCTCGACATCGAGCACGACTATATCTCGTGGGATCGCGCGGACCTCATCTATCAAACCATCGGCGCGATACGCGCGCGCGCGCACATTCCGTTGCTGACAATCGAGCCATGGACGACGGCGTCCGGCGATGCGGCAAACGTCCTCGCCGATACTGCGGCCGGACGCAATGATGACCTGATCCGCCAGGATGCGTTCGCCATCCGGGCGCAGGCGCCGCAGCCGGTCATCATCGCCTTCGCGCACGAAATGGACCTCGTCGGCAACTACCCGTGGTCCGTCGCGGACAGCGACCTGTATATACGCGCCGATCGGCACTACGTAGATGTCTTCCGTGCAGCGGGCGTACAGAATGTGCTCTGGGTCTGGTCCCCTGCGGGGAACCCGAACGCGCTGGCGTACTTTCCGGGTGCGGACTATGTGACGTGGATCGGCGTGACCGTGCTCGAGTACCGCGCGTGGGACATCCGCTTCGGCGCCGAACATGCGTTGTCCTTCGACGATCTGTTTGGCCCAAAGTATGCGCTTCTCAGCTCCCTGGACAAGCCAATCCTCATCACCGAACTGGGGGTGGCGGGCGACCCAGTATTCCAAGAGCAGTGGATGCAGGGGGTATCGCAGGCCGCGGATTCGTACCCGCTTCTCCGGGGCATTATCTACTTCAACGCGATCAATGCATCGAATGCCTGGATGGGCGATCGTCCCGATTTTCACATCGTCCCCGCGCTTATACCACGTGATGTGATCGCTCCCGCTCCACCGCCCAAAGGGCGATAGCCGGGAGGTGCCAGAACGTTGCCCCGTCACTGCAACGAGGGCGTTCTTTTGCCCGGGATGCGCGGACGCTGAAGCGATCGGTCGTGAAGACAGGAGCGTAGGATGAAGGGTGCAATCTTGGCGGGTGGACTGGGCACGCGGCTTGAGCCCCTCACACGGGTGACGAGCAAGTCCTTATTGCCGATCTACGATCGGCCAATGATCTATTACCCGATAGAGGCGCTCGTCACTGCGGGAGTCAATGAGATTATGCTTGTCGCAGGCGGTCCCTATGGGGGCAATTATCTCCCGCTGCTTGGAGACGGCCACGACCTCGGTGTGCACCATCTGGAATACACGTACCAATGCGCAGCTGGGGGAATTGCCGATGCGCTTAGCCTGTGCGAGACCTTCGCCGCAGACGAACCGCTGATCGTCATGCTCGGCGACAATATCACGGACGGCGACCTTCAACCGGCAATCCGAGACTTTCGGGACGGTGCCCTCATCTTCCTGAAGCGTGTGGACGATCCGAGGCGATTCGGCTGTCCCACGTTCGATCCGGCTAATCCGGAGCGGATCGTGCGCATCGAGGAGAAGCCGCTCATCCCGCAGAGCGAGTTCGCGGCCACGGGTATCTATGCGTACGATCGACGCGTGTTTGAATACATCCGCCAACTGAGACCGTCGCAGACCGGCGAGTTGCAGATCACCGATGTCAATAATCTCTATCTGGCAGACAACC
>JAICJW010000524.1 GCA_025928215.1 Chloroflexia bacterium
GCTCCCCCTCATGCACGTCGGCGGGCAACTGCTGATATGTCGTACTGACGCGTTCGGCGTTGCCCTGGGCGTGGATTACGTCGCGCTCTCCTTCGTTCGCACGCCGCACGATCTGCGCCTCGCCCGCGCCGCGCTCAAACGCCTGAACAGCACGACGCCGCTGATCGCGAAGATCGAAAAGCCGGAGGCGCTCGATGACTTGCCGGGCATCATTGACGCCGCAGATGGCGTGATGGTCGCACGGGGCGACCTCGGAGTTGAATTGTCGCCGGAGCGCGTGCCGTCCGCGCAGAAGCGGATCATCCGCCTCGCCAATGCGCGCGGCAAAGTCGTCATTACCGCGACGCAGATGCTCGAATCCATGACGACAAACCCCGAACCGACGCGCGCCGAGGCGTCGGACGTCTTCAACGCGATCCTTGATGGCACGGACGCCGTGATGCTCTCCGGTGAAACGGCGATTGGCGACTATCCCATTCAGACGGTCCGGATGATGCAGCGCATCGCGGCGCAGGCGGAAATCGCGTTACCCGACCGACACGAACGCGGCGTGCGGGGTAGGCAGACGGCGTCACGCGCCATCGCCGAGGCGGCGGTGCAACTGGCGTGCGATGTGCGCGCCCGCGCGCTCGTCGTCGTTACGCGCACCGGGTACACCGCACGGCTCGTCTCGTCGTTGCGGCCACCGATGCCGATTCTCGTTCTCACGCACGACCGGTCGGTGTATGATAGCCTCGCACTCTGGTGGGGACTTCAAACCTTGCATGGCCGGATCGAGCGCACGGCGGATGCGACAATTGCCGCCTTCGAGCACACCTTGCTTGCCGAGGGGCATCTCCACGAGCGGGACATGGTCGTCATCGTCGGCTCGTCCGCGCGCATCACGGACGCCCGCACGAACGTTATCAAGCTGCATATGGTGGGGCGTCAAAAAGCGAAAGGGGGGTAAGCCATGCCGCGCGATTTACCGGTCGGGAACGGTTCTTTGCTCGTCAACTTTGATACTACCGGCACCTTGCGCGATGTCTACTTCCCCCATGTCGGCCAGGAAAACCACACGGATGGGCATCTCAATCGCTTCGGTGTCTGGGTGGCCAACGTGGATGGCTCGGATGCGCGCTTCGCTTGGCTCAATGAGGACGGCTGGCAGCGGTCGCTGCGCTACCGGCTCGAAACGCTCGTCACCAGCGTGCGCGCGCAGCATAACGGCCTCGGTATCTGTTTGCATATCGAAGACGTGGTAGATTTCAATCGCAATGTCTATATCAAGAAAGTCATCACCGACAACCTGCGCGACCGCGACATCACCGTCCGCTTCTTCTTTCACTTTGATGCGCATCTCTGGGGAAACAACGTCGGCGATACCGGATATTACGACCCACGCTCCGGCGGGCTTGTCTTTTACAAAGCACGACGTTACTTCCTCCTCAACGCCCGCACGGGGGGGCAGACGGGGCTTCGCCAGTGGGCGGTGGGCGAGAAGGAGATTCACGGCAAGGAAGGCACCTGGCGGGACGCCGAGGATGGCATCCTCGGCAACAACCCGGTCGCCCAGGGTTCGATTGATGGCGTCGGCGGCACGGAAATTAGCGTGCCGGCCGGGAAGAACCGCCTCCATTACTGGTGGCTCAGCGCCGGTGAGACGATCGGTGTCGCCGGCAATCTCGATCAACGCATGCGGGAGCGAGATCCGGAGACCTATCTGCAACGCACGCACGATTACTGGCAACTCTGGCTGCGCAAGGAGCAGCGCGCCTTCGCGGACCTCCACGAGGGCGCGCGCCATTGCTTCAATCGCAGCCTGCTCGTCCTGCGCACCAACATTGACAACGACGGCGCGATCATCGCCGCCAGCGACGCGGATATCCTCCAATTTGGCCGGGATACGTATACCTACATGTGGCCGCGCGACGGCGCACTCGTGGCGACGGCGCTGATTCGCGCCGGGTATCCCGACATTGCGCGGCGGTTTTTCGACTTCATCGGCACGCTGATCCCGCGTGAGGGATACCTGCTGCACAAGTACAACCCGGACGGCTCGATGGGTTCGACGTGGCACCCCTTCGTCGCGCCGGATGGGACACCGCAGTTGCCAATTCAGGAGGATGAGACCGCGCTCGTCGTCGCCGCATTGTGGGAACATTTCCGGCATTACCGGGAGATCGAGTCCGTTTCTCCCCTCTACCGGCCACTGGTGCGCGCTGCCGCCGATTTTATGGTCCGCTTCCGCGAGCCGCACACCGGATTGCCCGCACCCTCCTACGACCTCTGGGAGGAGCGACACGGCATCATGGCCTGGACGGTCGCTGCCGTCTGGTCGGGCTTACGGGCGGCGGCGAACTTCGCCGAGGCGTTCGGGCAGGATCATCTGGCGGCGGATTGGCGGCGCGCGGCACAGGAAATCCACGACGCGACAAGTAAGCAGATGTTCGATCCGGCGCTCGGTCGTTTTGTCCGTATGGTCAAC
>JAICJW010000454.1 GCA_025928215.1 Chloroflexia bacterium
CCGACCTGCCCTTCGACGAGGTCTGCCGGCACGCCTCCGAGTGGGGCTACGACGGACTCGAGATCGCCTGCTGGGGTGATCACTTCGATGTGCGGCGCGCCCTCGCGGAGCCGGACTATACCGCGTCCCGGTGGGAGATTCTCAACCGGCATGGCCTCCAGTGTTTCGCCATCGCCACGCATCTCGTCGGGCAGGCGGTCTGCGATCCGATTGACGCGCGGCACCAGGCGATCCTGCCGCCGCATATCTGGGGCGATGGCGAGCCGGAGGGCGTCCGCCAGCGGGCCGCGCACGAGGTGATGGAGACCGCTCGCGCCGCCGCCACATTCGGCGTCGGCATCGTCACCGGCTTCACCGGGTCGAGCATCTGGCCACTCCTCTATTCGTTTCCACCCAATGATTTCACCCTCATCGAGCGCGGCTACGCGGACTTCGCGGCGCGGTGGAACCCGATCATGGATGTCTTCGGGCAGGAGGGGATCAAATTTGGGCTGGAAGTCCACCCGACCGAGATCGCCTACGATTTCGTGACGACGCGCACGGCGCTCGACGCGCTCGGTAATCGCCCGGAGTTCGGCATCAATTTCGATCCGAGCCACTTCGCGCACCAGTTCCTCGATCCGGCGGCGTTTATCACCGAATTCGCCGATCGCATCTACCACGTCCACGTTAAGGATTCGAAGAAGACCCTCGATGGCCGGACGAGCATCCTCGGCTCGCATCTGAATTTCGGCGACGCCCGCCGGGGCTGGGATTTCGTCTCGCCGGGGCATGGCGACGTGGATTTCGAGGCGATGTTCCGCGCCCTCAACCGGATCGGCTACCAGGGGCCGCTCTCCATCGAATGGGAGGATTCCGGCATGGATCGCGAGTGGGGTGCGCCCGATGCCGTGCGGTTCGTCCGCCGCACCGATTTCGCGCCATCATCCGTCGCCTTCGACGCGGCATTTCAGCGGCCGTAACGCGATGCGAGCGATGGTGATTGGTGGCGGGATCGGCGGGCTGACGGCGGCGCTGCGGCTGCACGCGGCGGGCATCGCGGTACGCGTCTACGAGTCGGTGCGGGAAATCCGGCCGCTCGGTGTCGGCATTAATCTGCTGCCGCACGCGGTGCGGGAATTAACCGACCTCGGCCTGCTCGATGCCCTGAATACAGCGGGCGTGCCAACCGGAGAGTTGCGCTACTTCAGCAAATTCGGCCAGCAGATCTGGCAGGAGCCGCGCGGGCTGGCGGCGGGCTATCGCTGGCCACAGATCTCCATCCATCGGGGCGCGCTCCAGATGCTGCTCCTCGACGCGGCGCGGGCGCGGCTTGGCGCGGGAGTGATTCGCACCGGCCACCATCTCGCGGCGTTCGCGCAGCGCGACGATGGCACGGTGGAGGCGCGGTTCGTTGATCGCCGGACGGGTGCGCCGGTCGCGACCGAGAGTGCCGACCTCATGATCGGCGCCGATGGCATTCACTCGACCGTGCGTCGCATGCTCTTTCCTGACGAGGGGCCGCCACAATGGAACGGCGCGATCCTCTGGCGCGCGATCACCGCCGCCGCGCCATTCCTCACGGGGCGTTCGATGTTCATGGCGGGGCATGCCCGGCAGAAGTTCGTCGCCTATCCGCTCACCTCAACGCCCGATGCGAGCGGGCGGGTGCTGATTAACTGGATCGCCGAGTTGCGCTTCGACGAGACGACGCTCGCCAATCGGGAGGATTGGAACCGGCGCGGTAATCTGGCCGACTTCTTCCCCGCCTTCGCGGGCTGGCGGTTCGACTGGCTCGATATCCCGAACCTGATCCGGCACGCCGAGGTCATCTACGAGTATCCAATGGTGGACCGTGATCCGCTCGACCGCTGGAGCTTCGGGCGTGTGACGCTGCTCGGTGACGCGGCGCACCCGATGTACCCGGTTGGCTCGAATGGCGCGTCGCAAGCGATTCTCGATGCCCGCGCGCTGGCCGATGCCCTCGCCGCCACGGCGGACAGCGCGGCGGCGCTGCGCGACTACGAGGTCTTGCGCCGCCCCGCGACCGCCCGCATTACCCTGAGCAACCGGCAGCAGGGGCCGGAACGCGTGATGCAGATCGTCGAGGAGCGCGCGCCGCAGGGCTTCACGGACCGCGATGCCGTCATCTCGCGCGCGGAGTTGGAGGCAATCGCGGTGGAATACAAACAGATCGCCGGATTCGACCGGGAAACCCTCAATCGCCAGACCGATTGAACGTTCCCCGCCATACGGAATATCCAGAGCGATATGCCTCTGCGTCCGGCGCGGAGGCTTTGTTCGTTTGCCCCGAATTATGCTATCGTTCGCCGATCGGCGAGAGATGAATACGGAGGTGGGAGATGGCGGCGGGACGCGAGCGGCAAGCGGCGGAGCAGGAATCTACGCGATCATCCATCACGCGGCGGGGCATCCTCGCGGTGGCTGCCGCTGCCGTCGCGGGGATCGCGGCGCGCGGCGGCGCGCAACCGGTGGAGGCGGCTTCGGATTTCAACTATGTCGCAACCGGTGGCAGCGGCACCGCCTTCAGCGTTGCCACGGGTGGATACGCCACCGGTGTATCCACCACGGGGAGCAATTATGGCCTCTATAGCAGCACTGCCGGCGGCTACGCCGTCTTTGCCGTTACGACTGGTAGCAACGCTCCCAATTATGCCGGTCTCTATGGCGGCGCGGCCGGGACAGGCAACTTCGGCGTTCACGGCGTGGGGTCAGGGAGTACGACGGGGGTGGGCGGCAAGAGCGACAGTGGGATCGGCGTTTCCGGCGCGATCCCGGCCACTGTCGGCGTCGCACCACCCGTCCCGAATACCGCCGCGAACACGATCGCGGTAGAGGGGATCAATCAGTCCACCGGGTCAGGTGGGATCGGAGTGGTGGGGCAGAGCGATGTGGCGAGCGGGGCAGGCGTCAAGGGTACCTCAGGTAGCGGCTTCCCGGTGGTCGGCTCGGTCGAGGGCACGGGCAGCGACAGCAACGCCAATCCCGCTCTCTTCGGCAAGGGCACCGCTGGCCCCGGCGCGCAGGGCACCTCCAACCTCGGTCATGGCACGGTCGGGGTCTCCGGCGCCTCCGACGGTCATGCCGCCCTCTACGGCTTCTCCAATCGCACTGGCGGCATCGCCCTGCGCGCCTCGATGGACCCGATGGTCCGCACCGCCCCCTTCTCCTTCGCCGGCGTCTTCGACGGCACGGTCGTCATCTCCGGCTCCCTGTTCATCGGTGGCACCAAGAGCGCCTACGTCACGCACCCGGACGGCAGCCA
>JAICJW010000566.1 GCA_025928215.1 Chloroflexia bacterium
CGGCTTCGGGCAGACGCCGATCGTCGCGAACTACGCGCGCATCTTCGTCCGCAAGGGCGCGAGTTACCTCTTCCCGGAGCCGGTGGCAATCGCCGTGGATGCCCCCTGCGGCCCGGAGGGCACCCCGTCGCCCGCCGCGACGACCGCCGCCACACGGATCGAGACGGCGCTCCAGCAGGTGGCGCGCGAAAACGATCTCGGCGCGGCGGATCTCGCGACCGCGATTGACGCGGGCGTGCTCGGTGATGGCGCATTCAAAATCACGTGGCAATCCTCTCCCCCAACCCCCTCCCCGAAGGGAAGGGGAGATGGATGCGTCCGCATTGTGCCGGTAGATGTGCAGACGCTCTTCGTCGAGTCCGCGCCGGACGATGTACGGCGGATGCGGGTCGTGCGGCAGGTGCGCCTCCTGCCCCGGACGGCGGCGGAAGTGACGTACGCGGTCGCGCTGATCGCGGGGACGACGGAGAATGTGACGGTCGTTGAGGAATGGAGCGACGCGACCTACCGCGTGCTGGTGGATGATGTGCCGGTTCATGACGGCGCAAACCCGTACGGCTTCATCCCATACCTCATCTTCCCGAATACACCCCGGCCGCACGAGTTCTGGGGTGTTTCCGATCTCGCGGACATCCTCGAAGTGAACCGGGCGCTCGATCGCCGCCTCTCGATCCTCGCGCAGATTCTCGAACTCTCCGGCAATCCGGTAACGGTGCTGGAAAATGTCACCGGATCGCAGGGTGTCAATGTCGCGCCCGGCGCGTTGTGGGAACTGCCGGAGAACTCGAAGGCGTACCTGCTCGATTTGCTGGCGGGCGGTTCCGTGGAGCAGCACCTGAAATACATCGAGGCGCTCTACCGGATCATGGACGACCTCGGCGAGATGCCGCGCATGAGTTTCGGCGAGGCGGGGCAGGCGCGGAGCGGCATCGCCCTGACGGTGCAGTTGCAACCCGTCGTGCAGAAGACGAACCGGAAGCGGCTGATCTGGGGTGCAATCGTCCAACGGCGCGCGGCACTCGCCCTCCGGCTACTGATGCAGCACGGCGCCCTCGATCTCGGCCCGTACACGCTCGATGATTTCGCCCTCCGCGCCGTCTGGGCGCCGATTCTACCAGTAGCCAGTAGCCAGTAGTCGGTAGTCAGTGACTCTCTTCCCGTTCTGACTACCGACTACTGACTACTGACGACTGACTACTCACGCGACTGAAAGGAGCGATCCATGGCATACACACGGCTCGATCTGCGGAATCTGGTGCGGCGGGAACTGGCGGATACCGGCTCGCCGCCGCTCTGGAGCGACCTGCAACTGAATGACGACTTGCAGGCGGGGTTTGAGGCATACTCGCAGTACTTCCCGAACGGCGCGATCGCGACCTTCACCAGCGGGGCGAATCAGACCGCCTTTCCGCTCGGTACGGGCGTGCTCAATGTTCCGGCAGTCGTCGTGGATGGTGTGACGCTGCCGTTCGTACCCGATCAGGCGACGTTGTACGAACCCGCCTTCCGCAATCAAATTTCCCAGACGATTGTCCAGCCGGTGACGCCCTATGGGGCCGCCGCGACGCACGGGCAGGCATGGGCGCTCTGGGGCGGCACGGTGAATGTTCGCTATGGATTGGCGGCGGGCCGCGCCGTGACGATCTATTACAACGCCGGGCATACCCTGCCATCCGATGATGTAACGGCGGTGACGGTGCCTGACGGAGACATCGAATTGCCCGTTCTCTACGCCTGCGACCGGCTCGTTCGTTCCGCGCACACGGACGCGATCAAGCGCGGCGCGCCCGGCGCATGGGCGGACGCGAAGGATGATGGCGGCTACAGCCTGCGCTATAAAGCCGCTCTCTGGATGCGCCGCGATCACGTCGTCAGCCGGACGGTGCAGGCCTTGCAGTAGCAATCAAAGGAAAAAGAACGAGGAGACCGCTGCCTGCACCGAAGTGGCATGTGACGGGCGCGCTACGGCGTCTCAGGCACCACAAACGGTGTCACCGCCTTCAGCGGC
>JAICJW010000345.1 GCA_025928215.1 Chloroflexia bacterium
AAGCACGGGAGCGGCATGCGCGTCCGTCCCATGGAAGAGTGGGATCGGCTCGATCCCGAGATCCTCTTCGAACGCGTGCGCGTCACGCACGACGAGGCCCTGCTGCGGGAGATCTTCGAGGTGCACCGGCTCCTGGAGATGGAGATCGTCGCGCTCGCCGCAGCCCGGCGCACTGCGGATGACCTGGACACGCTCCGCGCGGCGGTTGGTGGGATGCGCGAGAACCTCGCGTCGGCCTTATTGTGACCTGCCCCCCGAATTCTGGTCCACCATGATACGTTAGAACTAACGTAATGCGAGGAGGAGCAGGATACGCAAGAGCCAGTTCACCGAGCAGCAGGGCGTGGCCGCATTGCGGCAAGCGGAGAACGGCACCCCGGTCGGGGAAGTCTGTCGCAAACTCGGGATCAGCGAGCAGACGTTCTATCGCTGGAAGCGCAAATACGCCGGCATCGGGGTCGCCGAACTGCGACGGTTGCGCCAGGTCGAGGATGAAAACCGGCGCCTGAAACAGCTGGTGGCCGACCTCACACTGGACCGGCAGATGCTCCAGGAGGCGCTAAGCAAAAACTGGTGACGCCGGCCCGGCGGCGCACGGTGGTGCAGTTCTTCCGGGCCGGCTTCAAGGTCAGTGAGCGGCGGGCATGCCGCGTGGCGGATGTCCGTCGCACGACGATGCGCTACCGCAGCCAAGCGCGCGATCAGTCGCCGCTGCGCCAGCGGATCAAGGAGTTGGCTGCTGCGCGGGTGTGGTACGGCTATCGACGGATCCACATCCTGCTGCGGCGCGAGGGCTGGAAGGTGAACGCGAAGCGGGTCTACCGGCTCTACCGCGAGGAAGGGCTCTGCTTGCGGCTCAAGCGGCCGAAGAAGCGGGTGAGCGTGCCCCGAGTGACACCTCCTGCGGCGGAGCGCCCGAACGAGCGCTGGAGCATCGATTTCCTGCGCGACAATCTCCTCGACGGACGCCCGTTCCGGCTCTTTACGATAGTCGATAACGTCACAAAGGTGAGCCCGGCGATCGTGACCGTTTTCTCGCTCAAAGGGGAGCGGGTCGTGGCGGTGCTGGACCGGCTCAAAGCGACGATCGGGCTGCCCAAGCGGCTGGCGGTGGACAACGGGCCGGAGTTCATCTCCAAGGCACTGGACACCTGGGCCTATCGCAATGGGGTCACACTGGAATTCTCCCGCCCTGGCAAGCCAACTGACAATGCATTCGTCGAATCATTCAACGGCCATTTCCGGCAAGAATGTCTGGATCAACATTGGTTCGCGTCGCTGGAGGAGGCGCGGCAGATCATCGAGGCATGGCGGGTGGAGTACAATACCGAGCGGCCCCATCAGGCGTTGAAGTACGGGACGCCGACCGCCTTCGCGGCGGCATGGGTGCCGCCTAAAGAGGCGGCGGACTAACGCATCAGGTGGACCAAATCCGGGGTAGGGTCAGGAGCATGCCATGGGAAACGTCTACGAAGAACTCGGTGTAAAGCGTGTGATCAACGTATTCGGTTCGCAGACACGGTACGGTGGGTCGATCATGCCGCCGACCGTCGTGGCGGCGATGGCAGACGCATCAAAATACTTCGTGGATTTGCCAACGTTGCAGGAGCGTGTCGGTGGACGCATTGCCGAGCTAACCCACAATGAGGCCTGCTATGTGTGTTGTGGCGCCGCGGCAGGTATCACTCTTGCGGTGGCGGCGTGCATCGCCGGGAACGACCCCGCAGCGATCGCTCGTTTCCCGTATCTCACGGGTGGAAGAAACGAGGTCATCATCCATCGCTCACATCGAAATGGCTATGATTACGCCGCACGACTGACCGGGGCAACACTGGTCGAAGTCGGTATGGCGAACGCGACTGAGCGATGGGAACTCGAAGCCGCAATCACCGCACACACGGCCTGCATCTTGTATTTTGCGGGCGAGCATTACGAGGGTGGTGCCCTCGCTTTACCGCAAGTTATTGCCATCGCCAATGCCCACAACATACCAGTCCTCGTCGACGCAGCAGCGCAGTCAACACCGATGACCAATCTCTGGCATTACACCCGTGATCTCGGTGCCGATATCGCGATCTTCAGCGGCGGCAAGGGGCTGCGCGGACCGCAAGCATCCGGCCTTGTGCTGGGTCGCGCCGATCTCATCGTCGCCTGTCGCGCCAATGGCAACCCGAATGCCAGCATTGGCCGCCCGATGAAGGTGGGCAAGGAAGAGATGGTTGGGCTACTGGCGGCGGTTGAATGGTCGCTCGCCCGGGATGAGGGGGCGATCATCGCGGGCTATGAGGCAACGGTTATGCGATGGATCGAGGGCCTGCAAGATATCGCTGGGGTGACTGCGGCGCGTGGCTATCCGAGCCTCGCGGGCCTGCCGTGGGGTCGGGTGATCGTGTCGTTTGGGCCACAGTCTGCGCAGGAACGCGACGAGGTGGTGACCGCACTGTGGGAAGGCACCCCTGCCATCACGGTACAGCCGATTGGCAATGACGCGATCGCGCTGAATCCACAGCCCTTGGAAGAGGGCGAGGATATCCTCGTGCTCGACGCACTGCGACAGATACTCAAAGGGTGAAGCATGAACTGAACGCGTACGGGGAGGATGACCGTGGATGAGGCGCAGGCGGATGTCGTGATCATCGGAGGCGGAATCGTCGGGTGTGCGACGGCGTGGTATCTGGCGCAGCGAAAGGTGAACGTCGCGCTCGTGGAGAAGGGCGAGATCGCAGATGAGCAGTCCAGCCGCGCGTGGGGATTCGTCCGCCAGCAGGGACGCGACCCGGCCGAGATGCCGCTGATGATCGCCTGCAATGCCATCTGGCGGGGTCTCGCAGACGAACTGGACGCGGATATCGAGTGGGTGCAGGGCGGCAACCTTGCGCTCGCGAACGATGAAGCGCGCCTCGGTCGGATGCGAGATTGGCTGAGCGTCGCCAAAGACTTCGGGTTGGAGACCCGTGTCCTCTCGCGTACGGAAATCCAGACGATGATCCCGAAGATGACCGGCGCATACATCGGCGGCATGTATACACCAAGCGACGGCCACGCCGAGCCACGCAAGGCGACGGTCGCCTTCGCGGAGGCTGCCCGGCGCAAGGGTGCACGCATCCTTACGTACCACACGGCGGAGGGGATCGAGACGACGAACGGCCGTGTCAGTGCTGTGCTCACGGACCGGGGCGCGATTCGTACGCCAGTCGTCGTCAACGCGGCGGGCGCGCGGGCGATGCGCGTCGCGCGGATGGTCGGGCTGCCGCTGCCACAACTCGTTGTGCGCTCGACCGTCGCAGAAACGACGCCGATGGCGCGCATTACGGATTCCGGTGTCTGGGGAACGGGCGTCGCCTTTCGCCAGAAACGGGATGGCAGCGTCTACATCGCGGGTGGTGGGCAGTCGGATTACGACATCACGCTCGACTCGTTCCGCTATTTCCGCCAATTCACGCCGAATTACCTCAAGAATCGGCGACTCTTTCGCCTGCGCGTTGGGTCGGATCTCTGGAGCGATATGGCGGCGTTGGTGCCCGGCACCGAGGCGCGTGCGCATCCATTCGCCAGCACAATCGGCGTTGAGCCGCGCCCGAACGCCTCGACCGCTCGACGCAGCCTGAAGGAGTTGGCGGCACTCGTTCCTGAGGCGCGTGATGCCCGCATCCGGCGAATGTGGGCGGGGCTGATCGACACGACGCCCGATGCGGTACCCGTGCTCGGCGAGGCTGACGAAGTACCGGGGTTCATCTTCGCGACCGGGTTCAGCGGGCACGGCTTCGCGATGGGGCCAATCGTGGGTAAGTTGCTCGCTGAGCTGATCGTCGATGGAAAGCCCTCGCTCGATATTCGGGACATGGAGTATCGTCGGTTCAAGGAGGGGCGCATCGGCAAGCCGAAAAACGTCGTTTAGTCCATGCGGTGGAACGACCATGTCCGTGCAGACTCCGCCGGTATGCTCGGGTGTCCGGGGATGGGGGTTGACGCGATACCTCGTTGCGGTACCACGCTTGCCTCCGAGCCGTCGCCCCGTTTTGCTTCAGGTACCGGGCAGGAAACGGGACCGGAGCGTGTGGATTCCTCCAGAGAGACAGGTCGCTGCCTGCGTGCCGCTCATCGTCCCGCGCGGACTCGCAGTTGAAGCGCGAATCGTTCTCGGTATACCGGGTTGCGCTTCACGGTGGCCCTGAGGTAGCGACGGCCGCAATTTCGGCCTTCGCTACCTTAACCAGCCCACCTCGCCGTCGCTGCATCAGCGCGGCGCCACCTGTAGCCACGCGGTACGCTCCGTTTCCACGACATCTCGGTCGAAGTGGACGCGATGGTAGGTTCCTTGCACCCAATCGCTGAACTGATCCCGATAGTGAGAGCTCTCGGGCCGGCCAGACTGGCCGATATTCTGCGTTGCCAGGATACCGGCTGGATCTGCAAGGTCGGCGATGAGCCGGTATTCCGCCCCGCTCGTGGCGCTGAAGTCGGGCCCCAGGCCGGTGTTGCGCACCGTTGTGGAGGAACCGGAGACGCCCAGCGGCCCGACGTCGAAGCAATCCGTATTGCCGGGAGTGGAGAGCGGATGGCAGAAATGCGCGCGATGGACCGCACCCCACGCCCAGCCAACCGGATCAGTGCCAAATCGCTCTCGCACGGCGCGCACCGCCCCTTGTACGCATGTCGTGATCGCCGCGTCTTTATCGCTCATGAACCAGTCCAGGTTATTCCCCGCGAGGAGTTGGATCGCCACCGACCCTTGCCCCATGACGAGCGGTACGAGATGGTCAGGGAAACGCTCCCGCGCGATTCGCTCATCCCAGAAACGCGCGAATGTCTCCAGAAAGATGGGGGCCGTTGCGTCTGCATCGTACCGCGCATTCCAGTCTGTCAGTTGCGCGCGGAAGACCTGCACGTCC
>JAICJW010000536.1 GCA_025928215.1 Chloroflexia bacterium
GGGCTTTGGCAGTTGGGCGTGCGTCCTTCCATTGTGGGGGTGGGGTGTTACCCCTTGCCTCGTGGAGTGGGCGTCGTCACCCCGCCACCACCGGAACCGGAACCCGTTGATTATCCATCCAACGTTAGCCGCAGGATGCCCGGCCCGTCGTTCGCCGTCAGTGACCACGCGACCGATGGCCGCGCCGCCACAACGACGAGTGCGAAGATCGTATCATCTCGCAGCGGCAATGCGTAATACCCGCGCAGCGGCGCGACCGCGAGCGGTACCACCTCGCTTGGCCGGAGGACGAGATTCGATCCGCGCACGCCGTGTACCGCGATCGTGTAGGTGTTATCCCCTCCGTCGAACCATGCATCGGCCTGCGGCCCGCCCGCTTGCCCCGGCAGCGGCTCACATTGCACCGTCAGGGAGACACGACCGCCACTCTCAGTCGCTTCGATACGATCCAGTATCCAGCCATCGCTCCGCGCACCGGTCGTCATCTCCGGCAGGCGCTCCGGCAGCACCGTGTGATTCGCGACGAGCGGGGCCGTGGAAGGTGTGCCCGGTACGGCGGTCACGGCGGGCGTCGCTGAGGCGGCAGAAATGCCGGTTGGTGCGGCAGATGGGGTCGCGATGCGCGTGACGGGTATCGTGGGTGGAGGTGTTGGGGTTGGTGCGGTTGTCGGTGTGGGCGTTGCCGTGCCGCAGGCGGTGAGGATGAGGGCAATCAGGATCACCGGTGGTAGGCCGCGTCGGTTGCGTCGTGTCATGCTCGCTCTCCGCTCACTCATCCGTCCCAGCTCCGTGCGTTGCGCATCCGAATCAGAGAGAAGTGTAGCGTGGTTTGGAGAATCGCGCGCCCGAGTGGCACGAGCGACGGCGTGATCCGCAGTTCCACCGCCGCATCCGCCAGCGCGGCGAGCAGATTGCCCACCGGCTCGACGGAGAGGTGCACGACCAGTTCCCGGCTGACATGGACGCCGTGATCGTGGATGCTGACGAAGGTCTCCTCCGGCATCCGATAGCGGTAGAGCCGGGCCGCACGCAGCCGTTCCAGCCATGCGCTCTCGATGGCGATCACCATTCGCCCCGGCACGGCGGCGAACCAGCGCGCGTAATCATCCGGCGTGGTCGTTGGCAATGGCCAGAAGCAGACGCGCGGACAATCGCGCGGGAGGAAATAGAGTGGCGCGTGCCAATCATCAACCGTCCAGACGAGCGGCTCGACATGCGGCCGCGCCAGCGGCGGCCGGGGCACAAACCGCGCAATCGTCGGGTTCTCGCTGAAGTGAGAGAGTGGCATCAATCGCTCGCAGGCCGACACATTTCCTATCGCCCCGACGCGGGTGCGTGCATCGGGGCGATAGCCTGAGGATAGCCGAAAATGGCGCGATTGTATTCTTTACGTTAGCTGCCCGTGATAGAGGGCGGATTTTGCGGCGCTGCTATAGGCCGTGAGCGCGGCGGACGAGGAGTTGACGCGCCAGTCCGTCTCCTTGTTCTCATCGAACCAGATCACCGCCTGGATGCGCGGGTAGGAGGATGAGATCGTGCTCGATAATCCTGTCGTGATCCAGGACGCCTTGTTGCCACCCGCCTCTGCCGACGCGGTCTCCGCGATCATCATCGGCTTGGTCGTCATTTTCGAGAGCGTCCCGTACGTCGCGCCGAAGACTGTCGCGAGCGACTGCCAACTCGACCAATTCTGGCTCGTGCCCCAGTTGTAGCCATCCATCCCCACCCAGTTTACGTACGCATCCCCAGGGTAGAAGGCGGAGAACGCGGAAGTCGCCGTGCCACCCTTCTTGCCCTTGCCCGCGACGTTCGGCGACCAGACCCAGCGGGCATTGGTGACGCCGGCCTGTTGGAAGAGGGTGTAGACATGCTGCCATGCGGCGATGTACTGGCCGCGCGCGTTGCCATTGACGTTATAGCCCCACGGATACCAGTCACCGTTCATCTCGTGGGCGAACCGCAGATAGAAGGGCTTGCTGTACGCCTTGGCGCCCTGCGCCCACTGCGTGATGTACGCATCGTAGGTGCCGCTGGCGATCTTCGCGAGGGAGTAATTCGGCTGGCTAACGCCCAGCGTGTAGTCGAAGGGCTGCCACGTGATCATCGGCATCAGGCCGCGCGAGGAGACGGTAGCCATGCCGGTCGTGTCGAAGCCGGTGGAATGCGCCCAATCCTGATACCACATCACCACCGAGGGCGTGACGCCGACGAGGGAGGAGAACGCATCGAGCTGGGTCGGATCACCGGGAGCATTGGCGATAGAGGCCCCAAGCGCGATCGGTTTCACCGTCGCCGGTCGGGCCCTTGCCCCGAGGACCCGCGCGGTCACAAGCGGCGACAGGGCGGAACCGA
>JAICJW010000400.1 GCA_025928215.1 Chloroflexia bacterium
AAGACGGGCGCGAGGGCTGCCGCGTTGCGCCCCACTTCCTTTCCGGCGAGGCCGAGAGCGCAGACACCGTTCCCCTGCTGCGCGACGGCCCAGCGCGCCAGCGTCCACGCCTCCTCGACCGTGTTCTCCGCGACAATGTCGGGGATGAACTGCATCCGCACGCCGAATTCGCGCTCCGCCTGCTCCGCCCCCGCGCGGACGCCCGCCAGTTGGTCATTGAGCGACAACCCCCGCCGCAATCGCGCGTTGGTGGTGAACGTCACTTCGAGGTAGCGGATGTTTTGCGCCGCCGCGGACGCACCGAGTTCATAGGTCATCAGCGTCAAATCGTCCGGCGTGTGGATGCAATCGCAGATCAGGTCATAGACGGTGAGAAAGTGGTCGAAATCGCGGAAGCGGTAGAAATCGCGCAGTTCCGCCTCGGTCGTCGCCGGGAGCGCGATACCGTTGCGACGCGCCAATGCCAGTAACGTCGCGGGGCGGACGGAGCCTTCCAGATGGATATGCAACTCCGCCTTTGGCATCCGCGCGATGAAGGTGTCCAGCGATGCGGCGGCCATCAGCCGGCATCCGCGACGGTGATGTCCGTCTCGATCTGCGCGACAGCGGCGATTGCCCCTTGATCGGGCGGCGGGATCACCTCGCCCTTCTCGATCATCGCGGCAATCGTCTCGGAGAGGGTGTCGCGCGTCTCCGCGAGGGCCGTCTCGATCGTTTCGCCCTCCGCGCCGGTGGCGAAGGCGGGAACCTCGGTGTAATAGCCACCGTCCGACGCCTCATAAACAATCACGGTATAGGTTGCCAATGCTACCTCCTGCTCTGTGCTCGATTGGTTGCAAAAATCCCAGAAACAGGGTGGTGGCGGGCTAAAGTCCGCCACCACCATTTCGAGCGATCATCTCGTCCCGCCAGCGGTGGATCGCCGCCCGATGCACGGCGAAGGCGATGTTTTCCGGTAGTTCATCCGGCGCGAACCAGCCGACTTCCCGCGCGTCATCGCCCGCTTTCGCCTCCCCCGCGATCCGTTCCGCGCGGTAGAAGAGCATCACGCCATCCTTGCGCGGATCGTCGTGCCAGGCGCGCAGATCATAGAGATCGAGAATGCGCACGGTCAGCCCCGTCTCTTCCGCCAGTTCGCGCACGGCGGCTGCTTCCGGCGTCTCACCGTAGTCCACGAAGCCGGAGGGGACATACCACGAGCCATCGTACGGCTCGATGCCGCGCATCGCCAGCAACAACCGCCCGTCCTCGACGACCATACAGCCACTCGCAAGCGACGGGCCGCGAAAAAAGACGAACCCGCATGCGCCGCACGTCGGATAGGGCGTCGCCTCAAAGCCACCCGACCCGAATGGCATTCCGCACTTCGGGCAATAGCGCACCCCCGCCCAGAAAGACATCAGCACTCCCCTCGTTCCACGCACCGATGCACAGTCTATCATCAGACGGGTACGCCCATCGTTCGCCTGCACGATGGCTCAATTTTCCGAAAGCGCGCAATTGCACAGCAACGTCGTGTACAATCGCTGGAGAGGCTCCAACCACTTGCACGATGCGCCCCTTGGTTAGGAGGGAGAACATCATGTCAACCTACGCGACCCCGCAGCGCCGGTTTCGCAAGCCGTTCGATCGGCTCGCCGCCCCGATGGCCCCTGCGAAGGACGCCGCAAGTGATACCCCGCTCCCTGAAGCGATACCACCCGCGCCTGCCCCACGCGATCGCTCGCTCACCCGCCGCCCGCTCGCTCCGCTTCCGCTTTTCCGGCCGGACGAGCGCATCCCGGCGTGGGAAGCGAACGGCATAGCACGAGGCCCCGTATCTGAGGCCGTCAGGAGCGTCGTTCAGGCGCGGATGTCGGTGAAGGAAATCGGGTCGGGCGCGGCATGGACGGCGACGCATGCCACCGGCCTGTCCCCTTCGTCGCTGGCAGTGGCCGGAAGCGACGTTATCCAGATGGTGCGGCAGAAACTCCCGCCGATGGACAAGCAGGTCACGCGGGCTGGTCTCGTTGCCTATATGACGGCGATAGACGCGCAGATCGCCGACATCGAAGCGGGTGAAACGGAGCTGGGATTCATCACGATGGCGGACATCAATCGGTGGCACGGGCAGTATGACACGAGAGTGCAGGACCTCCGTCAGCAGCTTCTCCGGGATGGACACGATGACGCCTTCGCAATGTCATTCGACGACATCACAAGGCGTGCTACCCCGCTGGCGGATAATTTCTATCTCGTCGTCATCTCCATGTCGAATATCAGAAGGGCGCTCGATGACTCGTTCCGCGACTATCGCGCGCACGTCGCCAGACAGGAGGAGCAGGCGGCATCTATGGGGGCGATATCGTCCTTCAATCAGAAGAAAAAGCTCGCCGAAAAGATCGCCCTGGGAGAGAAGGAGAAAGGGCACGACGACGCGCCGGCGGAAACAATCGCGAAGGTTATCGCCTTCCCCCACAAAGGTAAGCATTGCCCCCCACCCAAAGCGGTTGACGATGCCAAAGTGCTGGAAAAGGAGACGGCGGAAAAAGGGAAGGTGGCCCTGTACATCACCAACGATGTCACAACGGTGGTGGGATGGGAGACCGAAGCGACGGCCAAAGGGCTCCGGTTGCATGACAATTTCACCGTCATTCATCGGTTCAAAAAGTTGATCGGCGCCGATCAGGGATCCATGACCTACTGTATCCGCATTGATGGGGGAGATCACGGCCACCCGATTATCGAATCGGGTAGCCCACCGAGCTTCGATGCGTATATCCGGAGTGAAATCGCACACTATCGCAAGGCAAATGATATCGGCCAGCTCGATGTGATCGCCTCGTATTTGACCGGGATCGGACTTGACCCACGAACATATAAACTGACGCCCACAGGGTAATGCGCCTCGGCAACCGAAGGCGCAATCGCGCGCGTCCGACTTGACAACGATGCGATAACAGGGGCATGGACGAAACGCGATTCACGCTCTACGACCTCAGAATCACCGTCGTCGCAATTGAGGGGCGGTCGGTTTGCGGGCTGGCGGTGGGCGATTCCTTTGAGGTCACACAGAGCAACCGCCTGCGCATCCCGGCGGGCAGACACTTCTGCCTCTACGCGCTTGGCGCCGTGCTGCCCCTCCTCTCCGGCTATCAGCGGGCGGCGCAGGCGGGCGACTGGATGATCCAGGAGAGCCTCATCGCCTGCCCCGACCCGGAGGAACGCCTCATCATGCGCATCGAACGCCTCACCCCGCGCATCCTCCGCACGTCTGATTTGACGTGAAACCGATTGAACCTCAGAGACGCAGAGGAACCGGGAATGAGAAAACGCCTTTGCATCATGTTTCTTCCTTTTCTTCTCTCATTTCTGTCTCCTCTGCATCTCTGCGGTTAGTCCGGAGGTTTCATGACGATACGGCACAGAGAAGTGAGTGTGGCGTTTCAGAGCGATAAGACGGCGGCAGACTATGCGGCGCTGGCGCGGCGGGTGGAGGAGTACGGGTTCGACGCAGTGAGTGTCTATGGGGATTTGATGTTCCAGCCACCCATCGGGCCGCTGCTCATCATGGCGCAGGCAACGACACGCATCCGGCTTGGCCCGGCGAGCATGAACCCATACACCGTGCATCCCGTCGAGATCGCCGGGCAGATCGCGCTCCTTGACGTGCTCTCTGGCGGGCGGGCATATCTCGGGCTGTCACGCGGGGCGTGGCTCGATTCCCTCGGCATCGCTCAGACGAAGCCCGTTACAACGATGCGGGAGGCGATTGCGGTCGTGCGCCATCTGCTCGCGAAGGAGCGCGCGCCGTTTAATGGCGCGGTCTTCCGCTTGAGCGCGCATAACGTCCTCCACTACGATGTGCCGCGCGCCGATCTGCCGCTGATGATTGGGACGTGGGGGCCGCGACTGGCCGCGCTCGCC
>JAICJW010000225.1 GCA_025928215.1 Chloroflexia bacterium
AAAGATGTATTCAATATTATGAAGTTACGTGAGTTCGGTGGACACCTCCTTCGGCTATCGCCAATGCATCGGGTGTGCACCGAACTCACGTAACTCGACACTCCATACCTCCTCTCAGGACGGCGATCTGGTAGAGGTGACGACGTTGAGCAACGGCTCGCCAGAGCCGAGACGGCGCAAGTTCTCATTTATAGCGACCCAACGCTTCTTCACCGTCCCTTCCGTCCAACCGGCGACATGCGGCGTCATGATCACATTCGTCAACGCGTCGAACGGGTAATGCGCAGGTGGGCACCGCTCCGCACCCGTCTGGTACCGGTACCAGACGTCGATCGCTGCCCCAGCGATCGTCCGATCGCGGAGCGCGCGGTAGAGCGCTTCCTCCTTCACCACCCCGCCACGCGCTACGTTAATTAAGATGGCGTCCTCTTTCATCGCGGCGAACTCGCGCTCCGCGATGAAATCGACCGTCTCCGCCGCCAAGGGAACAGCCACGACAACGAACTCGGCAGCGGCCAGGACCGAGAGGAGATCTGCAGGCCCCCCCAGATACGAGACACTCGCCCACTCTGCCCGCATGGGATCGGGGGTGCGGGCAATCGCGATCACGCGCATGCCGAATCGTGCCGCGTAACGCGCAACCTCGCCGCCGATATGTCCGAGCCCGATGACCGCCACCGTGCGGCCGCTGAGTTCCCGCTGCGGCCGCCCATAATCGTGATCGCTCCAATCGCCTTGCCGAAGGCGTTTATCCATGCCGATCAAGTCGCGATTCAGCGCGAGCATGGTCATCAGCGCGTACTCCGCGATTCCGACTTCGTGCCCATACACATTGCACACCGTCGCCGTGCCCGGTACCGCGCGAAAATCGATCTGGTCCGTCCCCGCACCGACCGTCTGGATCAGCCGCAGCTTTCTGGCGACATCCCGCAGCGCGGGTGTGAAGCGGGGCGATATCAGCACATCGGCCTCCCGTAGGAGCGGGGCGATATCGTCGTCGCGGTCACTCGGCGCGGGAACCACCGTCGCCGGGACGGTGAGCGCTCGGACAAACTGGTCAGCGAACGCTTCCGGAATGACCACCCGTAGCATCTGGCCCGAGGTCGCAGATCCTTCCATTGTTCCCCCGTTAATCGAGCCTTTAGCCAGCCCCTATCTACCTGACCCATGAATCGTCGCCCCGCTTCTGACCCGCCGTTGGATACGGTTCTCGATCGCACTGCCGTCGCACGAGAAGCATTCGTCCCTAGTCGCTCTTGATTCGGACGGCGTTCTCCTCGGGGCAAAGATATCCGCCGCGTGTCCGGGCGGTGACCGGTTACTTGAGACTCGGATCCAAGGCATCCCGTAGGCCGTCCCCCAACATATTCAGCCCGAATACGATTGCCGCGATCGTCACGCCGGGGAAGATTGCCATCCACGGAGCGCTTTGCATGTAACTTTGCGCCTCATTGAGAAGGCCGCCGAGGCTCGGTGTCGGTGGTTGAATGCCGAGGCCGAGGAAGCTCAGGCTCGCCTCGACGAGAATTGCCACCGCGAGGCTAATACTCGCAATCACGATGATCGGTGCAAGAACGTTTGGCAGGATGTGGCGGAGGATGATCTGGGCGTCGCGCAGGCCGACCGTGCGGGCCGCGGAGATGTACTCATTCTCGCGCACGCTGAGCACCGCCCCACGCGTAATCCTCGCAAATCCCGGGATCCGCCCGATGGCGATTGCCGTGATGAGACTTTTCAGTCCCGTGCCAAATGTCGCCACGAGCGCGAGCGCGAGAAGGAGCTCCGGGATGGCATAAAGGACATCCATCACCCGCATCGCGACTTCGTCGACCCACCGACCGAAGTAGCCGCTGACGAGGCCGATTACCACCCCGGAGACTCCCGCGACACTGATTGAGAGCACGGCGATGACAACGGACATGCGCACGCCGTAGAGCACACGGCTGAGGGTATCGCGCCCAAGATTATCCGTCCCCATCAGGTGACTCGTGCTCGGGCCAACAAGGCGCGCATGTGCCGAGATCTGCACCGGATCGTACGGCGCCAAGGCGTTTGCACCAATCGCCGCGATTGTGCCGATGGCCACGATCGCCAATCCGACCAAGGCGAGGCGGTTTCGTCGCAGGGCCACCGAGAATCGAGAGCGGCGAGCGCGCCTCGTGTCGGCCCCTTCCATGACGAGGGGTCCAATTGTCTGACCAGCGGCCATGCCGCTCACGCCTGATTGGTTCGTTGCCATCTGCCTTCTCACGTGTAATGGATGCGCGGGTCGAGCGCCACATAGAGGAAATCCGTCACCAAATTCGCCACAACGAAGATCGATGCGATGACAAGAATACATCCTTGTAACAAGGGAAAATCCCGATCCAACACCGCGTGTACGGTAAGTCGGCCCAGCCCGGGGAGCGCAAACACCTCCTCGATGATGAGTGCACCGCTCAGCAGCGTGCCCACTTGGACGCCAATGATCGTCACAGCGGGGATGAGGGCATTGCGGAGCGCATGCGTCAGAATCACCGTCCGCTCCGCAACTCCCTTGGCCCGCGCGGTACGGACGTAGTCCCTACCGAGCACCTCGAGCATGCTTGACCGGACCATCCGTGTGATCGAAGCCGCGAACGTCGCCCCGAGTGCAATCGCGGGGAGAATGAGATGCCGGATCCCACCCAATGGATCGACGGCAATGCTGGTATAACCGCCGGGCGGCAACCAGCGGAAACGCAGCGAGAATGCGAGGATGAGGAGGATGCCGAGCCAGAACCCGGGGACCGAGAGCCCTGCGAAGGCGCAAACAGAGACGGCCGCATCAATCCAGGTGTTCCGCTTCAACGCGGAAAGCACCCCGGCGGGCACGGCGATCAGGAGCGCGAACAGCATGGAAAGGAGCGCGAGTGGGATGGTCGCGGGGAGCCGGCTGAGAATGAGGTCACCGACCGGCTGCCTGACAGACACCGAACGGCCGAGATCGCCGTGCGCCAACCGCCACCACCAGTCGCCGTATTGGACGAACAGCGGGCGGTCGAGGTTCAGTTGATGCCGTAGCGCGGCGCGAGTCTGGGGGTTCGCCTCGGTGCCAAGGATCGTCGCTGTCGGATCACCGGGGAGGAGGTGGATCAGCGCGAACACGAGGGTCGACACCGAGAAGAGTACCAGCAGTGCGGTGAGGATGCGCCGAACCAAATAGCGTGCCACCCAGGACTCCTGTGCTGCGCGAGGAGCGGCTCATATCAGCCTTGCCGCTCCGCCTATCTGAACGCCACCATTAACGCGTGAGGCTCGTCTCTTTCCAGCGAAGCTCACCCGTTGGGAGGAGCGTGAATTGCTGCACGGTATCGCGCAGACCGTAGACCTGTTGCTGCAGATTCAGCACAAAATAGCCTGTGCGCTCGACGAAGATCTTTTGCGCGTCGGCGTAGATCTTCTTTCGTGCTTCGACGTCGGCCGTTGCACGTCCCATGTCCAGCAACCGGTCCATTTCCGGGTCGCTGAATTTCGTGTAGTTCTTCGTGCCGAGCTGTCCCGAGTGCAGGATATCGTACATTGACAGGTCGGGATCAACCTTGCTCGCGTGCGCCGTCATTGACATCTCGAACTGACTCTGCGCGAAGACCTCGCTGAACCATGTCGTGGCCTCGATCTGCTCGATGGCGACGGTGATATTGAGCGCCTTCAAGTTGTCCTGAATGATCTGGGCGGCGGGCGGTTCCCACGCCGTCGAGGGAGTGATCCGCATCGTCGTCTTGAATCCCGCGCCGAGACCTGCATCCGCCAGGAGTTGTTTCGCCTTCGCGGGATCGTAATTCCAGCCTTGGACCTCGGCACGATATGGGTTGCCCTCCGGGAGGTGCGTGTTGCTGATACTTCCCAGATTCTCGAAGGCGAGCGCCTGGATATCGTCGCGTTTGATGCCGAGGCGAATCGCCTGGCGCACGCGCACATCGTTGAAGGGTGGCTTGGAGCAGTTGACTGAGAGGTGAGGCCAGAACGTGGACTGGATGAGCTGCACATTGATCCCTTTAGCCCCCTTAATTTTCGACAGGCTACTCGCTGCCACACCAGTCGCCTGAATGTCCCCGGTCTGGAGGTTGATAACTGAGGTCTCATCCTTGGTGATCACGCGCTGCTCGACACGATCGAGTCGCGGTAGCCCTTGCTCCCAGTAGTCGGGGTTGCGATCGAGGACGACGGATTGGTCCTTCGTGAAGCTGACGAACTTGAATGGTCCACTGCCGATTGGGTGCGCGGCCCACTGATCCGCTTTCTCGACTTCTTCCCTGGGCACGATGGCCGTCTCGAGACGGGTGAGCGCGATCACCAAAGGGGCGAAGACCGACTTGTACACGAGGCGAACCGTGTAGTCGTCGGGTACCTCAATGTGGTCGAGTGCGGCGAAGTAGCCCTTTGCGACGGCGGGGACTTTGGGATCCTGAATTCGCTCGAAGCTGTATTTCACGTCCGCAGCCTTCATCTCGCGACCGTTATGGAATTTCACGCCCTTGCGGAGCTGGAATGTATACGTCAGTCCGTCACTGGATGCGTCGTACTTCTCAGCGAGTGAAGGCGTGGGCAGCTGCGTCTTCGCATCCAGACGCACGAGCCGGTCGAAAAGGTTGTCGAGCACATTCCACGCGACCGTGTCACCGACGATGTGCGGGTCGAAACCGGACGGATTGCTCCCCCCATTATAGATCAGCGTGCCGCCCTTCCCTGCCGTTTGTCCGGTCGACGATGCGGCCGAACTCACTGCGCTCGTCGGGGCACCGCCGGATGTTGAAACAACCGGGGACGCCGCGGCCGGTGTTGGGGCGCTCCGGCTGGTGGCGGTGGGAGCGGCGTTGTCGCCCCCGCACGCGGCGAGGATGCTGCCGAGCGCGGCCATGCCGATCCCGGCGACCACGCATCGGCGTGTGATCTGGCGATTTGTGGCGAGCGGCAAAACGTTGAATGTACTCATCGTCTCCTCCATCGGGGCACATTATCACCTGTCAGGCAAGGCCGAGGAGCGCGAGGCTATCGCTCCCGGCGATCTTCATCACCTCATCCTCGGGGATGGGGGGGCCGCCTCGAGTCAGCACATCGGGCGTTTCTTGGGGCGTCGCGATCGGAAAATCTGAACCGAACAGCAGCTTGTCCAGATCCGTCCGCCGCTTCACCTCGCGCTGCTCCTCGCCCAGAGATGGCGGTGCCTTTCGACGCGGTGTGTGGGTGTGAACATCAATCAGCATTGCTGCCCTCCCAGAGCTCCTAGAGCACACCATACCGATCATAGACATCGCGCAGGAGATCGCCGCGTTCGAGGTCTTGCCGTGCGCGGTCTTCGCCCGCCACTTTCTCCTTCGCGCGCTCGATTGCCTCTTGCTCCACCACTTGCGGGATGACGACGAGCCCATCACTATCGCCGAAGACGATATCACCGGGATGGACAAGCACACCGCCGCAGATGACCGGCGTCCCATGCGCGACGACCAGGCCGCGCCCGGCGGAGTCCACCGGCCGCAGCCCCGTCGCGAAGACCGGGAACTGCATCTGCTCGATGCGCCGGACGTCCCGCACATGGCCATCAATGATCGCGCCGCGCGCCCCGCGCGCCCGCGCGGTGGTAGAGAGCAATTCACCCCAGAAGCAGGTACGCGTCGAGTGGTTCGTCGCGGCGACGAGCACATCGTTCGGCCTCAGGCTGTCAATCGCGGCGATCTCCGCGCTGTAGGCATCCGACGGCATCTCGTAGACATCGGTGGAGAGCGCGGTGTGCGCCCGGCCAACGACGATGGCGTCCGTGTAGATCGGGCGGATCGTCGCGTCCATCGCCTGCTCGCGATAGCCGAGGCGGTCGAGAACATCGGAGAGAACGGAGACGTAGAGTTCGCGCTGCATGAAGTCGAACAGTTCCGTGTCCGTTGTTTGTATGGTAGCCATCAGTTCCCCCAGTAGTCTGCACAACGAAATCTCGAGCGTTTGACAGGATCATTCGTATCGTCACGCCAAGCCGAGGAGAGCGAGGCTATCACGGTGGATCATCTCCTCAATCTTGTCCTCGGGGACGCGAGGCAAGTGCGTGCCGTCGAGTATGGCATTGACTCGTCGGAGACCATCCATTGTCTCTTGTGGGGTTGCGGCAGGGAAATCGGAGGCGAACAGCAGCTTGTCCAGTACGCCCCATTCGGTGGCGAGGCGCATGGCGTTGTACTGCGACCATTCACGATAGAAGTTTGCCGAAATATCGGCCCAGACATTCGGGTGCTTGCGGACGACGGTGAAGCAGTCAATCTGCCACGGGTGGCCCATATGTGCCATGATGATTGTCAAGTCCGGGAAGGTGGTCGCAACGCGGTCCATATGCCGGGGATGGGCAAAATCCAGATCCGCGAAACGCACGGGTGAGGTACCCTGATGGAAAAGTACAGGCAATCGGTGCGCCTCGGCATAGCCATAAACGCGGAACGCTTCCTCGCAGAGCGGGTCAAAATTCTGGTAGTTGGGGCCCAGTTTCACACCTTTGAGGCCCAACTCCTGTGTCGCGCGCTCCATCTCTTCTAACGCTCCGGGATCGTGCGGATGCACGGTCAGGAAGCCGATGAACTTCTCCTGGTGTGCCTGGACGAAGGCGGCGGTCTCGTCATTCAAGACGTGCCCCGGGGCCCGGTTATCCTCCGGATATGCGGCGGGTCGGGGATCGGCGGCGATATTGAAGCAGATCGCACGGTCCACGGGAGCCATCACCGCGAGGTAGTCGTCCCACGTATAGCCCGTTGGCATCGCTTTGTCCGGCCGCCACTTCGCATTCACGGGCAGGTTTGGCACGTCGGCCCGCGTGCGGTACCGGGGGGTGTGCGTGTGGACATCGATCACCATGCTGTCCTCCGGGAATCTCAGGAACAGGGGGGGCTATTCCCACTTCAGTTAAGGCGCACTCGAGCTAAATGGGATCGTCGGAGACCACGAAACGCGATATGATCCCAGAACCCCGTGCCAAGGCTTGGCATTCATCCAACAGTCCTGCAACAGGCTGATAAACATGGAACACAGTTTCATTGTAATGAGATTGGGCCGATTGTCAAATGTAGATCCTGACATCCAGACACAACGAGGGGATGCAACGAACGAAGCGGTCGGGTCCTCATCAAGGCGGGCAGACGACGGAACTCACCCGGCAATTAGCACTCTCCCGATCTTGACGGCGTGAATGTTCGCGCATAAAGTCCACATCGTGGAAGTCATACGATGACTAGACAACGGCGATCGGATGGAGAGATGCTAACACATCAGCAGAGGCCGGCCACCGCGCACTATCCCGCGTTGGATCGGCCGCAGCGCCTCTATGAACGGGTCGTGCATCACCTCAGTCCGGCTCATTGTGCAGGGGGCGATCCAGCCGGGCGAGACTCTCTTGACCGAGCCGGAGCTCGCCGAGCGATTCGGTGTGAGCCGCACGGTCCTCCGCGAGGCGGTGCGCGTGCTTGCCGCCAAAGGGCTTGTCGCGGTGAAGCACGGGAGCGGCATGCGCGTCCGTCCCATGGAA
>JAICJW010000491.1 GCA_025928215.1 Chloroflexia bacterium
ACCAGCACGTCAATATCGCTATCGTCGCGGAAATCATCGCGCAGCACGGAGCCGAAGAGGGCGACCCAGCGAATATGATATGCCCGGCAGAAGGCCGCGATCGCTTCCAGCCCGGCGTGTATCCGCTCCCGCACGGCCGTCGGGTCTATCTTGTGGGCAGTCTGCGCCATTTCACGCTTTCCTCAACGCGTTCGGACATGCCCAAGTCCCTCCCATCATATGCGACGATGGCCGTATCGTGCATCGCTTCCCTAGAAGGAGGTACGCAGTTCGGCAAAGGTCGCCAGCGTGAGCACACGCCCCTCATCAGCCTCCAGGACTTCCTCGTGTTCGAAGTGCCAGGTATGGGGATGCGGAATATAGACGGCACGCAGTCCTGCGGCGAGCGCCGGGTTGATATCGGAGCGCGGGGAATTGCCCACCATCCAGGTCTGCGTCGGGTCAAGCCCAAACTCACTGATGACACGATGATAGGTGGCGACATCTTTCTCCGACACGATGACGACGTGCCGGAACAACCCCTCGATCTCCGACCGTTCGACCTTGAGTTTCTGTTCTTCGACATCGCCCTTCGTGAGCAGGATAAGGTCGTGCCGAGGGGAGAGATACTCCAAGGTCTCTTTCACTCCCGCAAGGAGCAGCAAGGGCTGGGCACGAATGCGCTCGCCGAACTGGCGAACCTGCTGGACAGCCGCATCATGCACGTCCCGTTCCGCGAGACGACGATAGGTTTCGACCAGACTTTTGGTGAAATTGACTGATCCATAACCCATCAGGCGTTCCACCTCATCGAGCACGACCCGCACGTCGGCGGCGGAGAGGCAGGAGTGATCGAGGAACGTAATAAAGTCATGGATGGCGTGCTCAAAATAGATATTGTTCTCCCACAGCGTATCATCTGCATCAATCAAGAGATGGTATCGCATTGTCTCTCCTTGCCGATTTGACGTATCGTGAAAAGATCAGGTTCCCCGACGCCGCGTCAATGCCTGCGCGAGCAGCGAACCCCCGAGCGCGACCAGCATCAGGACGAGTGCGAGGGCGGCAGCGGGCGAGACGATGCCGCTCTCCAGCAGATTGAAGACCGCGACGCCGACCGTCTCATGCCCGGCCGAATAGAGGAGTGCGGAGACCGTCAGTTCCGCGAGGCAGGGCACGAAGACGAAGAGCCAACCGCCGAGCAGCGCGGGCCGGATCAGCGGAAAGACCGTATCACGCTGCGCCTGCCACCACGACGCGCCGCTGACCCGGGCGGCGGCGGGCAGTGTCTCCGAAACGCTGACGAGTGCCGCATTCGCCGTGCTGATACCGAAGGTGAGGAAGCGGGCAAGGTACGCGACCAGAATAATCCAGAGGGTGTTGTAGAGCCGCAATCCGAAGACCGGCCGGGCAAAGGCGAGGATGAAGGCGAGCGCCAGCACCGTCCCCGGTACGGCGTACGGCAGCGTCGCGAGCGTCTCCAGCACCCCGCTCCCCCGGACACGGCCACGCAAACGAAAGGTGGCCAGCGCGGCACCGAGGATCATGATGATCGTCGCGCTGAGGGCGGCGAGCAGGAGGCTGTTGCGGATCGCGCGCTGCGTCGCGGCAGTCTCCACGAAGGCGATATGGAAGTTGTGCAGCGTCAAATTCCCCGGCGTCGGCGCATACCCCGCGACCCGCGTCAGAGCGGAGAGCGCGACGGCGATGAGCGGCGCGACGAGCACGCCGACCGCAAAGAGGGCGGCGAGCGCGGTCACAGGAAGACGCCACCGACCGAGCGGCAAACGATCCACCGCTCGGCCCTGCGCGCCCGTGATCGTGTACTGCCGCCGCGCCAGGAAGCGCCGCTGCACAAACAGCGCGACACCCGCCACGGCGACGAGCAGCAGCGACATCGCGGCGGCGAAGGCGAGGTTATTGCGCGTGTCGTAATCGAGCGCGACCTGATAAATGCGCGTCGTCAGGACGAAGTACCGCCCCGGAATGCCGATCACCGCCGCAATACCGAAATCCGCGATGCAGGTGACGAAGACGAGAAACGCGCCCGCGAGCACGGCGGGCGCGAGCAGCGGCAGGCTGACATCGCGGAAGACGCGGCGCGATGACGCCCCCGCCACCCGCGCGGCATCTTCCAGCACCGGCTGAAAGCGATCGAGCGCCGACACGACCGGCAGATAGACGAGCGGATAATGGTGCAGGACGAGCAGGAAAACCACCCCGCCCGCGCCATAGGGTCGGATGAGCGGATCGCTCGCCCCCGCGAGGTGCTTGTACGCCTGATTGACGTAGCCGACCGGGCCGATGAGCTGCAACCAGGCAATCGCGCCGATGAACGACGGCACGTAAAACGGGAGTGCGAAGACGAGCCGGAACACGGCGGCAGCCGGGAGGTTCGTCCGCGTCACGAGCCACGCGAGGGCAATGCCCAGCACGGTGGCAACCGCCGTCGCGCAGACGCCGACGACGAGCGTATGCCCGAATGCGACGCGCGTCAGCGCATTGGTGACAAGATCGCGGTACGGCGCGAAGGTGACGGCCGCCGTCGCGCCGATATGGAACGAGCGCCAGACGAGCCGGTACGCGGGGTAGAGGACGATGAAGGCGATCACCACGATGAGCAGCGCGAACGTCGCTGTTTCCGCGCGGACGAGGCCACGCCACCGTATCCGCCAGCCGTTTCCACGCGGTTCCTCGGCCTGGGGTGCGGCAGCCGCGGCGAGGCCGGGTGCGATCTCCGGCGTCTGCATGCTAGGCCCCGAAGATGCCCGTAAATTGCTTCTTCGCGTCCGGCAACTGCTTCGCGACCGCCGCCGCGTCCACCGGAAGTTCTTTGATGGTGCTCGGCACACCGGCGGGCGGCGTGACGCCCGACAAGAGCGGGATGTAGTTCTGAGAGACGATCAACGCCTGCCCCTCCG
>JAICJW010000094.1 GCA_025928215.1 Chloroflexia bacterium
CCGCCGCCCCCCGTCAGTTGCGTGATCGGCCACCGTGCGGTATCGTAGTCGCGTCAGGATGCTGCAGATTGCGAAGGAGCGTGAATGTCGGTACAGCCCATTGATACCAGCCTGGAAGCGCAGACGCGGGCGCGCGATCTCGCGCAGATCGCGTCGGATGCCCACGGCAGCGACATCCTCGTTCTCGATATAGCCAGCCTCACCACCCTTGCGGATTACTTCGTCGTCTGCACGGCCGATAATGTCCGAATGCTCCGCGCGATCACGCGAGCGCTGACCGACGCAGGCGAGACCGGCGGCATGCAGCTCAAGCGCGTCGAAGGCACGCCCGACTCCGGCTGGGTGCTGATGGACTTTGGCGACGTCATCGTGCATGCGTTCGGCAAGACCGAGCGCGAGTTCTATCAACTGGACCGCCTTTGGGCGGATGCCCCGCGCCTCCTGGTGATTCAGTAGCGGCATACGGCGCACGCCCCCACACGAAGGGCTGACATGACAGATCGCGCGCGGGTTGACACCGACACATTCCCCTCATTCGCCCCCTTTCTCGCCGGTGGTGCGCTCGGATTAGCGCTTGGCCTGCTGGTCGGTTCGGTCGTCGGCTCCCTTTTTGCGCGTCCCATCGGCACGGCCGTCCGCTCGCTCCGGCGGCGACTCGGAAGCGACGCTGAACCGCACTTCGAATTCCTTGCTCAATAGTCGTATGGATGGGTGGAAACACGTCTACATCTAGCGTAGGCGATGAACGCGCACCACTCGGCCACAGCCGAGCGCTATGGCCGATGTATCGGGCTGCTCGCCGCGCTACGGACGCTCGTCGTCTGATGGATCGGTGCGATGGTATCCGGGGCGGCGGTTGGGCCGCTCCCCCGGTCGTCCTGCTCCGGCTTCGCACGCGGCGAGCCGCGTAGTACCAGCACAATGAGCGCGACGATCAGCACAACTGCCATCACGCTGAAGACGTAGAACTTCACCCGCTTGTCGAAGAGAAGCGCGATCACACCAAAGAGCGCGCAGACTGCATAGGCCGCCGAGACGACCTGGCGCTGCGACCAACCGGCATCGAGCAGCCGGTCGTGCAGGTGGCGGCGATCGGCGCGCATCGGGTTCGCGCCATGCCGCAAGCGATCGAGAATTACCCAGGCGATATTGAGGAGCGGCACGATCAGCACAAGCAGGGTCGTCGCGATCTTCGCGCCGCCGATGATCGAGGCGATCGCGAGCGCGAAACCGAGGAACATCGCACCGCAGTCGCCCATGATGATGCGCGAGGGGTGCCAGTTGAACGGCAGGAAGCCGAGAACGGACGCGCCGAGGGCGAGCGGCAGGAGTGAAATCGTGAACTGCGGGTTACCGGGAGGGCGGAAATACGTGTGGACAAAGAGCACCGCGCTCGCGATGAAGACGATCCCACTCGAAAGTCCATCCACACCGTCAATCCAGTTGATCGCGTTTGTCATGCCGACGATCCAGAGGAGCGTGAACGGGATCGCGATCACGAGGGGGAGGCCAAGAGATTCTGTCACGCTGAGGTGAAACGGATTCGGCACTTTATCAATGACGATGCCGAAGTCCTGCCCTTTGAGGCGCGGTAAGACGACGATCGCCGCCGCGCCGAACTGCCAGAGCAATCGGGGGAAGGCCGCCAGTTCCACCAGATCATCGGCAAGCATCACGAAAAAGATAATCAGGCTGCCGACGAGCATCAAGACGATGCGCGCAACCTCGTTCGGAAAGCGCAGGACGGGCAGCGCAAAGGAAAATGCCACGCCGAGGCAAAAGCCCATGAAGATGCCAACCCCGCCGAGGCGCGGGATCGCCCGCGTATGCCGATGCCGGTCCCCCATCCGGCCAAACAAGCCGAGACGGACGGCGATGCTCCGCACCTGCCACACGAAGAAGAGTGTGCAACCGAGCGTCGCGATGAAAATGATGATGGCAATGAGTGGTCGAGACACTCCCCGTCCTCACTTGCGTCGGTTCTCCGACACGCCCCAACAGGACCCGACGTGCATCCCCCACTGCAATGCAGTATGCGGTCGCGCCGCGCTGTGCGTCAAACGACCGTTGCGGAATCGTCGCGGGCGTGCTAATTTGTCGCCGATGCGGGAGTAACTCAGTGGTAGAGTTCCTGCCTTCCAAGCAGGCTGTCGTGGGTTCGAATCCCATCTCCCGCTCCAAGCCTTCCTTGTATCGCAACGAAAACGAGAGCGCCGCGACTGACGGCAAGGGAAGGGTAGTAGCCGATGATCGGGATTGCGGATACGACGATCACCCTCTCACTCCCGCCATTGAGAGAGTTGCTTGTCCTGCTGCTTATCGGATTGCTCGTCGGCTTGATCGCGGAGACGATCGTGGGGACGCGCGTCCCGCTGGGCTTCGTGGGGGCGGTGATTCTCGGCATGCTCGGTGCGTGGATCGCCGGTCATGTGCTGCATTTCACCATCTCACCGGAGTACACGATCAATGGCGTCCCGCTCTTCCGCTCATTGATTGGCGCGGTGATTCTCGCCCTTATCTGGGTGCTGGCGATGCGCGGCCGCGCGCGGCTGTAACTGAGCACACGAAAGCCCGGCCGCCTCCTTGTGAGGCGGCCGGTCTTTCGTCGCCCACGAGGAGCGTCACACCGTGAACGTGCTATGCCTTCCCGGCGTGGACGCGTTGGACGGCGCTCGCCATGCGGGAGAGGACTTCGCGCAAGACGGTTTCCGAGGTGGCGAAGTTGAGCCGCACGCAGGTTTTCCCGGCCTCGCCGAACATCGCGCCATCGTTCAGGCCGACTTTCGCCGTTTCGAGGAAGAATTTGTAGGGGCTTTCCGGCAGGTCGAGGGCGCGGCAATCGAGCCACGAGAGGTAGGTGCCTTCCGGCTTGTAGTGATGGATGCCGGGAATCTCTTCCGCGATGAACTGCGCGACGTAATCGCGGTTCGACTGCAACTGCTCCATCACTTCGTCGAGCCAGGGTTGCGCGTGCCGCCAGGCCGCAACGGTCGCGTCCGTGCCGGTGATACCAATCTGCCCCATCAGTGAGTCCGGCACCCGCGCCCGGTAGCGCGCGCGCAGATCGGCGGAGCCGAAGTGCATCACTGCCGCGCGTAGCCCGGCAATATTGAAGCTCTTCGTCGCCGAAGTGATCGTGATCGTCCGGGCCGCGATCGCCGGGCTGAGCGTCGCCATTGGGATATGCGTGCTGCCCGGATAGAGAAGGTCCGCGTGGATTTCGTCGCAGAGAATCACCAGATCGCGCTCGACGGCGAGATTACCGAGCGCCATCAACTCATCGCGTGAGAAGACGCGGCCCGTGGGGTTGTGCGGATTGCAGACCATCAGGATCCGGGTTGTGTCGTCCACGGCGGCACGCAGGCCATCCACGTCCAGCACATACCGCGTGCCATCATCCTTCAAGCGGTTCTCGACGAGGCGCCGCCCCGTCTTCTCAATGGTGCCGAGGAATGGGGGGTAGATTGGCGTTTGCAGGACGATTCCCTCGCCCGGTTCGCTGAAGGCGAGCGCCGTCCCGTACATACATTGAACACACTCGGTCACCGGCTGGACGAGATCGGGATCAACCGTCCATCCGAAGCGATCCTGCATCCGCGCGACGAAGGCGGCGGTCAACGTCTCATCGCCGGAGCGAGCGGGATAACCGTAGTCCCCCTGATCAACGATCCGTGCGATCGCTTCCTGCACGGGTTCCGCAACCGCGAAATCCATGTCGGCCACCCACGCCGGCATGACATCTGCCGGGTGGTGATGCCACTTCGCGCCGCGCCGCGCACGCAGAGCCGCTTCGGATACCTCAAAACCCGCCATCGTCGCTTTCTCCTTTACACACTGCTCGGAATCTTCAATGGGCCGCTCGCCCTGCTTCCCCTACGAATCGCTCGCACCTGAATAGCATCGCCCAATACACCTGTCAAGCACCATTCCTCACCCAAACCAGCACACCGCCGCACCGATGTCAGGGGGTTGCGCCGTTTCGCCCCACTGCTGGCGGCTGCTCCGGCATGTCGGCGGGATCGGCATAGATGACGACATCGCCCGATTCAATGCTAACGGGATATGTCTTAACGCGTACTTTCGGATCAACGAGACAGGCGCCGGTCAGCAGATCGAACTCCCACAGATGCCACGGGCAACGGATGATTTCCCCATCGCGGACGAGATCGAGGTTGGTATCCATCGCCGTCGGCGGCGCGTCCGCGACGACGCGCCCACTGACGCGCCCGGTGCAGAGCGGCCCCGCCTTATGGGGGCAGAGATTCCGCAGCGCGTGATAGGCCCCGTTGACATTGAAGACGCCAATCCCCGCCCGCCCCCGAAACGGCACGATGATCCGTCGTGTTCCCGGCGGAAACTCCGCCGCCGGGCCAACGACGACGCGCCGCGTGTTCAGGGCCGAGGACTGAGGACTAAGGACTGAGGTCGGATTACTCGTGACTGCCGACTGCCGACCGCCGACGCTCTCATTGCTCATTGCTCGTTGCTCGTTGCTGCTACAGCCCAAAGAGTTCACGAGCATTCTCGCAGAAGACGCGGCGGTGCAAACGTTCCGGCAGTTTCGGAAAGGTCGTCGCCGGATCGTCCCAGTCCCAGTGCGGCCAGTCCGACGAGAAGACGAGCGTCTCTTCGGCATGCATGGCGTCCAGCATCGTGAAGAACTGCGCGCTGTTTTCCGGTTCGAGCATCGGTTGCGAGCCGACGCGGATATGCGCGCGAAAGTACTCGCTCGGCAGCCGCTTGACCCAGGGCGTCTGATCGCGCAACGATTTCCAATCCGCATCCATATGCCACATCAGGCCGACCGCCCAGAATTGGTCGCACTCGTCAATGAGCACCTTCAGCCCCGGATACTTCTCGAAAACGCCCTCCGCGATGAAGGAGACCGCGTGCGCCATTGCCATCTGCGGCCGCGCCATCCGCGTCTCGATGTAGTACGTTGGGTAGCCAACGCCCGTCGGCGATCCGGCCATCCCCGCGCCCTCATTGCCGGGGTGAATGCCAACGACCAGCCCGTGCCGCTCGCATGCCTCCCAGATCGGGTGGTAGAAGCGGTTGCCGTACGGCATCCGGTTGCCGGTCGGCAGCATGACCGCCCGCACCCGCGGATCGGGGCCGAGCCGCTCGATCTCCGCGACGGCGAGCTGCGGATCGGTGGTCGAGATCGAAAGCGCCATCATCAGCCGGTCGTCTTTTTCCAGCCACTGCTCGATCGTCCAGTCATTGAAGGCGCGGCAGAGCGCGGCGGCGAAGTCGGGGTCGGGGAGGATGGACGCGCCGTAGGTGCTTGCGCCGGTGAGGAGCACTTTGTCCACATTCCAGAGGTCAAGATGCTGATCGCGCAGCCGCTCGTACGTCGTTCCCATCTGCCGCCCGTCATGCGACGGCGCATCGCAATTCTCGGCCAGGTCGGTGCGGGCGGCATCGTTGGCGACATTGAAATAGCCCGAGCCGGGGAAACGAATGCCCTGCTCGGTCGCCTGCTGACGGTAAACGCGCCCGAGGTAGGGCAGCAATGCTTCCGGTTTGCTCACCGTCTGGTGGACATCGCAGTCCACGAGGGCGAGATCGGTATGCGCGCCGCCGGACCAGCCGGGGGCCTTGATCGGTCGTGCGCCAACTGCCATCGCCATCGCGTCACCCTCTTTCCTTCTCTGTGCGCCATCGCCAACGCGCACCGACGGCATGAAACGGTGGATTTCTTCCATCCATTGTGCGCCACGCTACCGACAATGACAAGCAATCGCGCGCCATAGTGCTCGGATCGAAACCCTCTCTCACCGAGCGAACGCATCCGATGGGTGAAAACGCGCTATGCTGCGATGAACACCGCGCGGTATGGTTGTTGCCAGCCACGCGGGGACGGTGAGTGTGCCGCAACGTTGCGGCGTCGGTCTTCTGGTAAACGAAACGAGTGCATCTGTGTTTTACGCCTTTGGCCGACTCGTCTACCGTTTTCGCTGGTTGGTCCTCGCCTTTTGGGTCATTGTTCTCGGCGTCGCGCTGCCGTTCGCACCGCGCGTCACGGAGCCGCTGCGTGTCGGCGGCTTCGCGGACCCCGCGCTGGAGAGTTCAAAAGCGGCGGCAATGCTCGCCACGGATCTCGGCTACAGCACGAGCGATGTGATCGTCACCTATTCGAGCAACGATCCGGCGCTTGTCGCGACGAATCCCCGGTTCATCGCGGAAACGCAAACATCGCTTGCCGGATTGAGCGCGCTGCACGTCCAGACGACGATTGTGAGCCATGTGGAGAACCCCCGGCAGATCTCGCGCGACGGGCGCACCGCCTTTGAAGTGGTCCGGCTGGGGACCGATACTGAGGCGGCAGCGAAGCTGATGCCGGAGATTACCGCCGCGATCAGGCCACCGCCGGACCTGACGATGCGCATCGGCGGCGGTCCCGCCTTCTACGCCGATGTCGAGCAGGTCAGCCAGCGCGATCTGGCCCGCGCCGAGGCCGTCGCCTTCCCGATTGCCGTCGTCGCCCTGCTGATCGTTTTCGGCAGCGTGCTTGCGGCGGGGTTGCCGGTCCTGGTTGGCGGCGCGGGCGTCGTTGTCATCCTCGCCGTGATCTACGCGCTCGGCACGCTGATGGAACTTTCGATCTTCACCGTCAACCTCGCGACGTTGCTCGGCCTCGGCCTCGGCCACGAATACTCGCTCTTCCACTCCAGCCGCTTCCGCGTGGAACTGGCGCACGGGTACGACGTGCCGGAGGCGGTCGCGCGGACACTCGCCACGGCGGGGCAGGCGGTGGTCTACAGCGGCCTGACAGTGTTGATCGGGCTGTGCGCGCTCCTCACCTTCCACATCAATCTGCTCGTCTCCATTGGCATCGGCGGGGTCGTCGTCGTCATCGTCTCCGTCCTTGCGGCGACGACGCTCCTCCCGGTGCTCCTCTCCATCGTTGGCACGCACATTGACGCGCTCTCGGTGCGCAAGGTGGTGACATTCCTGCGCGGTGGCAAGGCGCACCAGCAGGGCGACGGACTGTGGGGGCGCGTCGCGCATCTCGTCATGCGCCATCCAATCGCTGTCTTCGTACCGACGCTCGCGCTCCTCTTGTTGCTCGGCACGCCCTTCCTGCACATCACCTTCAGCAGCCCGGACGCCTCGATCGTGCCCCCGTCGGTGCAGAGCCGGCAGGTCTACGACATCCTCAACACGGAGTTCAACGCGAGTGAAACGACGCCGATTCTCGTTGTCGTCAAGACCGGGCCGGGGACGACCGCTTTCGACGCCGCGAATCTCGCCTACCTGTACGACTTCGTGCGCAATGTCCAGGCCGATCCGCGTGTCGCCCGCGTAGACAGCATCGTCTCCGCCGATCCCCGCCTGACGCTGCCGCAGTATCAGGTCTACTATCGCAATATCGCCGACTTGCAGGACCCGTATCTGACGCAGTTCGCGCGGCAATACGCCCGGGGCGATACCACGCTCATTTCGATCATCAGCAAATTCCCTTCGAACGCCGCCGCATCGCGCGCGCTCGTTGCCAAGGTGCGAAACAGCGCGATCGGCAACGGGATGACGTTCCAGGTAACGGGCGCGACGGCGGGCGTCACCGATGTGGTGAACGGCCTCTATCATTCCTTTCCGATCGCGCTCCTCTTCATCGTGCTCACAACGTATATCGTCCTCTTGCTGCTCTTCCGTTCGGTGATCCTGCCGCTCAAAGCGATTGTCATGAATGCCCTGAGCATCATCGCCAGTTACGGCATGCTCGTTTTCGTCTTCCAGGACGGCCATTTCGGGCGGTTGCTGAACTTTAAGGCGCTGCATTTCATCGAGCCGACGCTGCCGATCATCATGTTCTGCACGCTCTTCGGCCTCTCGATGGATTACGAAGTCTTCCTGCTCAGCCGCATCAAGGAGGCATACGACGCGACGGGAGATAACGCGCATAGCGTCGCGACGGGCATCGAGCGAAGCGCGCGGATCATCACCAGCGCCGCCCTGATCGTCGTCCTCGTCGCGTCGTCGTTTGTGACGGCGGACATCGTACTCGTCAAGGCGCTCGGCCTCGGTGTCGCCGTCGCCGTCGCCGTAGATGCGACGGTTGTGCGCGCGCTCCTCGTCCCCGCGACGATGCGCCTGTTGGGTGACTGGAACTGGTACGCGCCTCACTGGCTGCTGCGCTTTCTGCCTCGCCATGCCCTCGCGCTCGAAGGGGCGGTTGACGATCACCTGACCACCGGGCGTGTCCACGACCCTGAGAAAGAGCCGGTCATCCCCCGGTAAGAGGAGCGACACCGATGCACCGACGTTTTCGCCCGCGATTTCTCGTATTCTCCTTCGCCCTCATTGCCGTGCTCGTCGGTTGCGGCGGTTCGGGCGTCGCGCCATCGTTCCCAACGCCGCCGCCGGATCTCGGCGGGGCGACGATCCCGGCGAACACACCGGGGCCAGTACGTGGCACGGTCATTCGCTTCCCCGACGACGAAGCGCCCCATTCGGTTCTCACCGAGTGGTGGTACTACACCGGCCATGTCCAGACCGCCGATGGCGCGCGCTACGGCGTTGAGTATGTGATTTTTCAAGGCAGCCGCGCGGATTTCCCGATCGGCTACGCGTCGCACTTCGCCGTCATTAACGCGCAGACCCGTGCCTTCGCCTTCGATCAGGCGTCATCCAGCGCGCGTGATGCCACGTTCGGTGGCACCGGCGGCTTCGACCTCCACGTCAATGAGTGGACGATGCGGGGGCTGAACGGGACCGATCATCTCCATGCGACCATGAAGTCCGGCGCGTATGCGATTGATCTCACCGCTACCGACGTGAAAGGCCCGGTGCTGCAAGGCGGCGGCCAGTTCAGCTACGGCCCCGGCGGCAGCAGTTACTACTACAGCCGCACGCGGATGCGCCCGAGCGGCACGATAAGCGTCGGCGGGGTGGCGAAACCGATCGTGGACGGCGCGCTCTGGTTCGATCATCAATGGGGCAATTTCCTGCCGTCCAATGGTGGCTGGGATTGGTTCAGCACCCAGTTGGACGACAACAGCGAGATGATGATTTACCACCTCCGCGATGCCTCCGGCGCGATTCTCCAAACCTTCGGCGAATATATCCCGCCCTGCACGCCCAACCCGCGCGATTGCTCGCCGACGCGCCCCGTCCCATCGGTGGAACTGTCGCAGGATCAATTTGCGATCACGCCGCTCGGCACATGGACAAGCCCGGCGACCGGTATCACCTATCCGAGCGGCTGGCGGGTGACGGTGAAGGCGAAGGGCGACGTGCCCGCGATGGACCTCACCTATACACCGGTGATCCCGAATGCGGAACTCGATACGCGGCAGTCAACGAGCGTCATCTACTGGGAGGGTGACAGCACAATCACCGGCACGAAGGCAGGGAACCCGATCACGGGGTCCGGCTATGTCGAATTGACCGGCTACGACAAAGGGAAGTAGCGAAAGCATGGAAGAAGATGAGGGTAGATTGTCCTAACGTCCCACCCCCCTACATCCGGGAACTTGGGACACTTGAGACGTTGGGACAACCTGCGTCGGAGCGTGGGGTGCGGCACGCCGATACATGCGGTAGCATTCCCACAGCGTCGTTCGCTGGCGGACTATGGGAGGAGCGTCACATGGACCTGACACGGCAGTATGTATTCCACGCGCCAACGCGCGTTCTCTTCGGGAGTGGCAGTGTGCAGGCGACGGGGCGGGAGGTCGCCGCGCTGGGCGGCACTGCGGCGCTTGTCGTCACAGACCGTGGTGTCGTCAATGCCGGATTACTCGATGGCGTGAAGGCAAGCCTCGCGGCGGCGGACGTCTCCGCGACGGCCTTCGATGCGGTCGAGCCGAACCCGAGCATCGGTACGGTCAATGCGGCCCTTGCGGCATACCAATCCGGCGGATGCAATGCCATCGTCGCGGTCGGCGGGGGCAGCCCGATGGATGTCGCGAAGGCGGTCGGCATCCTCGCATCGAATGGGGGTGCAATCACCGATTACGAGGGAAAGCCGGACGCGATCCGCAACGATCTACCCCCCTTCGTCTGCGTGCCGACGACCTGCGGCACCGGCTCCGAGGTGACGCCCTTCGCCGTCATCACCGATCAAGATCGGCATTGGAAGATGTCCATCGCCTCGCCACGTGAGGTGCCGCGCGTCGCGATCATTGATCCCGATCTCTTCCTGAAGATGCCGGCGTCGCTGATCGCCGCCACCGGGATGGACGCGCTCACGCATGCGATTGAGTCCTACACCAATCAGGACGTGCAACCTTTCGCCGATGCCTTCGACATCCATGCGATCCGGCTGATTGGGAACTATCTGCGGCCCGCCGTCGCCAATGGCAATCGCGAGGCGATGGCGCATATGGCGGTCGCCGCGACGATGGCCGGGATGGGATTCAGCCAGAACCGCCTCGGCATCGTCCACGCCATTTCGCACCCCGTCACCTCCTATGTCGGCACGCCGCACGGCGTCGCGAACGCGATCCTCCTCCCCTATGTGATGGAGTTCAACGCCATCGGCGCCGGTTCACGTATCGCGGAGATTGGCAAGGCATTAACCGGCGACCATCCGCAAATGGCGTGGAACCCGTCACCGCAGGCGGGGATACAGGCGGTGCGCGCGCTCAGTCGCGATGTCGGTATCCCAGAGACGCTCGGCGAGGTCGGCGTGACCGAGGAGCATGTCGCCGCCATCGCGGCGGACGCGATGAAATCGGGGAACATTCGCATCAATCCGCGCCGCGTGACGCAGCACGAGATCGAACAGGTGATCCGCAACGCGATCAACGGCGCCCATGCGGATCAGCGGCCAATACGGCAGGTCAATGGATGAGACGATCCGGTGAACGGGAGGAAAGCATGACCGGGGGCGGCAGCGTCGTGGCGGTGAGCCGCAGTGCGAGCCATACGTTGATGAAGGGCAATCAGCAGGCGATCCGCCTGCTCGCTGGGCTTGGCGTCGAGCAGGACGCGCACGCGGGCATAACCGTCAAGCATCGCTCGCGCGTCGCGCGCGATCCGCATCAGCCGAACCTGCGTCAGGTCCATCTCATCCACGCCGAATTGCACGACGAGCTACGCGCCGCCGGTTTCACGATCGCCGCCGGGCAGATGGGCGAGAATATCACCACCGAAGGGATTGACCTGCTCGGCCTACCGACCGGCACGCGGCTGCGTCTTGGCGACGAGGCGATCATCGCGATCACCGGCCTACGCAATCCGTGCGCGCAACTCGACGAGATTCAAACCGGCCTGATGGCGGCGGTGCTCAGCCGGGACGCGCAGGGCAATCTGATCCGCAAAGCGGGCATCATGGCCGTGGTGATTGCTGGCGGCCTGGTGCGGCCGGGGGACGTGGTTGGTATTGATCTGCCAGCAGCCCCCCACCACTCCCTTGAGCCAGTCTGAGCCATCGGTAGCAGCGTGTTTGGGATGCGAAGTGCCCTATGTGGCATCGTCGGGCGTCGCACGGTCGCCGCCAGTGGCAGGGCGATATTCGCCGAATGCCTCCTGATACTCGGCGCGCACCTCCGCGTCAACGAGGTGAACGTAGACCTGCGTCGTCGCCAGATTCGCGTGCCCCAGCACGCGCTGGACGACCGGTGCCGGCACCTTGCCCTCCACCAGTTGCGTCGCGAGGCCGTGCCGAAAGGAGTGCGGCGTGATATGCCCGACGATCCCCGCCTGCCGCGCGACGTCATGAACGATCCGCTCCACCGAGCGGGTGGTGATGCGGCTCCCCGGTTTACCGGGGGTGTCGCGCCCGCTAAAGGCGGGCAAGGTCGCCAGGGCGACCGCTTGCGTGCCATCGAGTCGCGCGGCCCAGTAGCGCATCAATGCCGCAGCCGTTTCATTATCGAAATAGACGCGCCGGCTCTTGCCGCCTTTGCCCCGGAAGACGAACGCCGTGCCATCCTCAAGGTCAATATCGCCACGCCGCATCGCGCAACACTCAGAGACGCGCGTTCCGGTGCGATACAAGAACCGGATCAGCGCGGCAACCTTCAGGCGTCGAAGGTCCGCCTCGGGCTTCTCCGCTTTCGGCTGCCGGGAGAGGAAATCGAGCAGCCGGTTCAGGTCCCGCGTGCGAATATCGGGCGGTGGCGCGCTGAAGCTCGATTGCTGCGCCGCCAGTTGCAGCCCCATTTTTTCGAGTGAGAGCGACGGATGGAGGTCGTTCGCGACGAGGTGTTTGTAAAATTTGCGCACCGCCGCGCAGTAGGTAGATGCCGTGCGCGTCGCGGCGACATCCTCGCGCGTTTGCCGTTCGCGCGGGAGGAGCCACATCGCGAAATCAACGACATGCGCCGTTGTCAGTTCGAGGACCGTGGCCGTCTCGGCATGAAGCCCCTCGTTCTCCAGGAAGGCGA
>JAICJW010000175.1 GCA_025928215.1 Chloroflexia bacterium
CATGCTCGCCGAGGAGGCCGTGAACCATGTCGCCGCTGCCGACCGGCATCGTGCTCTTGTCCACGATGATCGTCCGATGGCCGGGAGTAAGCGACGCGGCGATAGAGACGGCGGCGGCCCGCACAAAGCACAGGTCCGCACCGCCGTCCGGGGCGGGCGGGGTGTTGACGCAAATGAAGGCGAAATCCGCACCACGGATCGCCGCGTCATACTGTGTGGTGAAGGTGAGGTGCCCGGCGGCGGTCTGCGCCGCGAGCAGCGTCTCCAGCCCCGGCTCGAAGATCGGGCAGTCGCCGGCTGCCAGCCGCGCGATCTTCGCCGCGTCAATGTCCAGGGCGATGACGTCATTGCCGAGATGGGCGAAGGTCACCGCAGTGCAAAGTCCGACGTATCCTGTGCCAATAACTGCAATCTTTGCCACGTTCGATCCTTTCCAAACAAAAAGCGATTACGTTGCCACTGCTGGTCTCATCACATGTTGTCTCGCCGAAGTGCGCTCCATAGGGAACGGGTAGCGACCCTCCGGCATTCGACTCCATCGGTACAGTAGTGGAGAAAGATGACGCATTAGCTGGTGCGTCAGGGCGTTTCGATGACAGGTTGTACAGTGGCGTCGTTTCTTCTCAGGCGCTTCGTCGCCGGGTGTTGTGCCCCGTGCGCTCGGTTACCGCTGGCCGGCCTGACCTTTGAGCGTGAGTACGTCCTCGTACCGGCTCCTAGCTGTCAACTTCAGGCTTCTGGCAACTCCCTGCTACAATAGCGCCCGGCGATCAGCAGTGACACGGAGGGACGCGATGCGGAGTGATGTCTTGATTCGGGGGGCGCGGGTCGTGGATGGGACGGGCAACCCGTGGTTCTATGGCGATGTCGCGCTGACCGGAGAGCGGATCGCCGCCGTTGCACCGGCAGGGCAATTGGCAGCGGCAGATGCCGGCGAGGTTGTGGACGCGGCGGGGATGGTCGTCTGCCCCGGCTTCATTGACATCCAGAGCCATTCGATCCTGCCACTGATGCAGGACGCGAAATGCCTCTCGAAGATCACCCAGGGTGTGACGACGGAGATCATGGGCGAGGCGTGGACGCCCGCGCCCTTCGGCGGGCTGATTCCCGCGCCGATGCGCAATGCCGTCTTCCCCACGCAGATGCCGGAGTGGGAGGAACGCGCGCGGGGCTGGACGCGTTTCCGGCACTGGTTGGAGGCGATGACCGAGCGCGGCGTTTCGCCGAATGTCGGTTCCTTCCTCGGCGGTGGCACGCTACGGCAGTACGCCCGTGGGATGGCGATGGGCGAGTCGAGCGCCGACGAACTGGCAACGATGCGCCGCGTGATGAGCGAGGCGATGGAGGATGGCGCGTTCGGCGTCTCGTACGCGCTGATCTATCCGCCCGATACCTACGCCGACACGGATGAGATCGTCGCGGTCTGTGAGGTCGTCGCGCGGTACGGCGGTGTCTACATCACGCATCTGCGCTCCGAGGCGGATCAGTTTTTGGAGGCGATGGCGGAGGCGGTGGAGATCGGGCGGCGGGCGAAGGTCTCCGTCGAGGTCTATCACCTGAAGGCGGCGGGGCGCGAGAACTGGCACAAGATGCCCGCCGCGATCCAGATGATCCACGATGCCCGCGCGGCGGGACAGGATGTGACGGCGGACATGTATCCGTATATCGCGGGCGGTACCGGGCTGACCTCCGTCCTGCCGCCATGGGCGGCAGCGGACGGCAAACTGTACGACAATCTGCGCGACCCCGCGATGCGCGCGAAAATCCGCGAGGCGGCGCTCAACCCCTCCGGCGACTGGGAGGCGATGGGCGCGTTGAACGGACCAGACGGCATCGTGCCGGTCGGCTTGGAGCGGCCGGAACTGAAGAAGTACAACGGTATGCGCCTCTCGGCCATCGCGGCGGAGCGGGGTGCGCACTGGCTCGACACGGCGATTGACCTGCTGATCGCCGAAGGGCAGCGAATCAGCACGATCTACTTCATGATGACCGAGGAGAACCTCGCCGATCAATTGCGGCAGCCGTGGATCAAGATCAGTACCGATGCGGGCGGCGTGGACCCGTCGTGGGCGGCAGAGCGCGGCCCGACCCACCCGCGCTCCTACGGCACCTACACGCGCGTACTCGGCAAGTACGTGCGTGAGGAAAAGGTGCTGACGCTCGAAGACGCGATCCGCAAGATGACCTCTTCCGTCGCGGATCGGCTCAGCCTGCGGGACCGTGGACTTTTGCGCGCCGGATCGTACGCCGATGTCGTCATCTTCGACCCCGAAACGATCGCCGACCGCGCGACCTTCGACAACTCGCATCAACTCTCGGTCGGTGTCCGCGATGTCTGGGTCAACGGCACACGGGTCCTCAAGGAGACGACGCACACCGGTGCGACGCCCGGCCAGTTCGTGCGTGGGCCAGGCGCAGTCTGATCGGATAGACGAAGGCACATCGCGAAAGGCCGTGTCAAATCCAGCGGGTACGGCCTTTCCGTCTCGAGTCAGTTCTCTTCCTTACATAAATAAACGGCTTCGTTTGCCCATTTCCACCGTACCAAAGAACACACCCTACGATAGGGCGTACGCAGTTCGTCGGAGAGAATCCAGCCGCAGGCTCGCCAGCCTGCGGCCAATATTGCTGTCGTCCTCTTCCACTTCCGCTCCCCTTGTACGCTCCCGGCATGGTATCCGGCAGGTGCTGCAATCTACGATGCAGATAGCCGATCGATGTTCTGAAATCTAACTTTACATCGCTAGGTATATTTGCTAGGATCGGCGAGTGTCGTCATTGACGACATACAGGGGGTAGACATGAAACGATGGCTTCCGGGAACAATTGCGCTGCTCTTGATGCTTCTCGCCTCAACGATACTCTTCGGCATTGGACCGTCGAGCGAGGTACGCGCTGCCAACAGCGGCATCCTCACTGGTTGGGGTACGAACCCGATGCAGGGGGCGTCCTACACATTGCTCGCCTTGCCGACGGAGCAATCCGTTACGCGACTGACGATAGCCTTTTCAGGCATCAGTTCAAGCGCGACCGCCTATTGCGGCGTTAATGCCCGCAATACGGCGAACTTCCCACCCAGCGCGCAGAACCCGTACAGTTGGATTCCCAAGTGGGGATTTGATATGACTCATGCGCAGGGCACCACGACGGTTTCACTCGCCTGCAGCACGACGGCGGTACTCGTCGCGGCCAAAGGCGGAGGCGCGCCGGCCCTCTCCATTCCCGGCGTCGCAACGGTCTCACCTACCTCGTCAACCAGTATTGCGACCGCAACGACAACGCAATCAACAGCCACGACGATCCCTTCAACTGCAACGACTGGCCCACCAACCGCCACGACCGGTCCGGGGGCGACTTCGACCGTCGGGGACGCGGGGAACACCTGTGGCAATGTCGGCGATGGCGCCGTTGATCAGCACGGTATCAGCGTAGATCAATGGGCACCCGGGCTTCGGATCGCGTGCGGGTTTAAGGGCTACGAGAACGGTGACGACCCGATGCCTGCTGGGACGCATCTTCCCGCTCCGCGCCCCTTCCGCTTCGACTCGGCAGTGGTCATGCATGAAGCGGTCTTTGGTTTCAAGGTCTATTACCGTAAGGGCAGCGAGGCTCCACCGGGCTACGGTGGGGCAAACGGTTGCGGCGATGTGCGCGTGATTCTGCATCAGGGCGGATCGCTCGCGGGATTCACGACGCAGTTTCATACCTACCAGTTCGCCCTCGACCAATGCGATGCTGCCGGGAATCATCACATTATCGACGTGGCCGGGCGCATCGACACGGGCCCGCTCTTCCTGCGGCACAGCCCCGACAGTCAGCGTCCGCCCGGTGCGAACAAAACGACCGCCGATACACTCTCCTGCGATGGCACGACAACCTTCATCTGCGCGACGGTCTGGTACAGTTTCTTCAACTACGCACTGCCGGGGGCAACAAATACGGGCTGGTCTCACATGGGCTTCCTGATCGAGAATCCCATCACGCTCTACGATGTCGCCAATCCCGCCAATGTTCATCTGACGGGCAACAACGGCACGACAACGATGCTGCGGGACAATCAGTTCTATGTCCCGGCGCACAGCGCCGCCTGCTGGCCAACGCTCTTCAACACCGTCAGCCAGGTCAACGAAGTCGTCTCGCCGGGAACTGCCGGGGCATGGACGAACTGCGCCGACCCGTGGTTCAGCGAGGCACAGCGACTCGAACCGAGTTACGGTGTCGATCACACCCACAACATGCCGGGCATCAAGTATCCCAATTAAGTACGGCGATTGGCGTGGCAGTGGAGGCGGCGACGGCGAGCGACGCACGCGGCTGGTTCGCGCCCTGCGGCTACCGCCTCCCGGACCTCTCCAATGAAAACTGCGCTAGGAACTCTGCCGGGAGAGCAGCGGTCGCTCCGGCAAGGCGGCGTATCGCTGCTCCGCCGCCGCATGATCGAGCGGCACGGTGATACGCACCGTCGTGCCATCGCCGGGGGCGGTGAGCAGCGCGTAGTCGCCGCCGAGTTCCTTCGCGCGTGCGGCCATCGTCTCCAGCCCCATATGCCCCGGATGCGCGATGGCGGGGTCGAACCCCTTGCCGTCGTCGTGGATGGTCACGATCAGTTTCGTGCCGCCCGCCACACCATCCATCCGCACGGCGGCCCGCCGGGCGCTCGCGTGCTTGACGATATTATTGAGCGCCTCCTGCACGAACCGGTAGAGGTGTTCCTCCGCGCTGTTGCCGAGGGGGAGGCGATCCGGGGGCGCATCTACATCAATGGCGATCTCTTCCCGCGCGCTGACGGCGGCCGCTAACTTCCGTACGGCGCTAACCAGTCCCTCTTCGGCCAGTGCGCCGGGCCTGAGTTCGAAAATGAGCATCCGCATCTCCGCCAGCGAGGCCTGTGCGAGGTCGCTGAGGATTTTCACCTGCTGGCGCACGGGATCGTCGGGGAGCGTCCCCGCGCGGTCGAGGCTCTTCAGCGTTGTGCGGGCGTGGAGCGTCATCGAGAACAGCTCCTGCGTTACCGAATCGTGCAGTTCGCGAGCGAAACGGAGCCGTTCCTTGGCCACCGCCTCGGCCACCGCCAGGCGGGCATTCTCCTCCCGCGCCGCCCGCAACTTCCGGTTGACGCGCACCATCTGGAAGACGCCGATCATACCGATGCCGATCAGGGCGATCTGGACGGCCAGCAAGACCGCATCGGTCAGGTTGCCGCCCGATGTCGCGGCGACGATCCCTGCCGTGATGCTGCTCGCGGCAATCAGCCATACCGCAACCTGCGGCGTCGCGCGGCTCGCGCCGACGCTGATGAAGTAGAAAAGGCCGACCCAGGAGATGCCGAAGATGATATTGAGCGCCACCGCCTCGATGGCGAGGATGGTGAAGGCGATCCACCAGATCGAGAATCCGGAGATGAGCCGGTCGCGGTCACCGATGAGCGTTCCAGTGTAGAGCACGATGAAGCTCGCTGCCCCAATCAGGCCGAACGCGAGGCGGAGCGGAGCTTGGTGGGTATGGAAGAGATCGGAGACGGGGCCGATCAGCACGAACAGCCACGCCAATCCGAGAAAGCGCCACTGGCGGCCCCGCCGACCATCCATAGACAATGCCTCGAATGCGGTCATGCTTCCGGTGTCACCGCATCCCGGCGCGTCGTCACGCATCTGCCACTGCGCCGGTATCGTCAGTTGTTTCCACATCCCGCACCTCGGTTGTACCGCCGCCTGCCGCTGATCGCGCCGCTGATCCCCGGCCCTCTGTACTATACGGCGTGGCCCCCGGCGTAACCAGTGGGGACGCGCGACAACGAACGGGCGGGCCATCCTGGCCCGCCCGTGATCGCGGAATGCTCGTGCGTAGGGGCTACCGCCCTAAAGATCAGTCATTACCGCCATGGTCGTTGCCGCCGTTATTATGGTGGCCGTTGCCGCCGTCGCCATTGTCGTCGCCGTTGTCATCACCGTGGTTCTGGTGGTTGACGAAGGCGATGCACTGGCCCTGATTCTTGAATGGCTGGCCGTTCGCATCCTGGAACATTTTGTAGCCGCCGTTCTTGCAGTCTTCCTTCGATTTCGGCGTATTGGCGCCTCCGATCACCTGATCGTTGATGCTGACGTTATCGAGATGCGTCGTTCCCTGCTCGTCCTGAATCAATGTGATGCTCTTGACCGTCGTTCCGGGCGCGATGACGGGAAATGCTTGTGCGGGATTGCTCGGATCGAACACGACATGCGTGTAGCTGGGATTGCTCGTCGGCGTTTTTGTTCCTGAAGCACAGCCAAAGAAATGCGTCACATTGTCAGATGTGACGACGTTGAATCGTGGCGCGCCCGCGCCGCAATATCCCATCACGTCGTAGTTGAGTTCGGTGAGGGTGATACCCGACACGCCATTGACGGTCGCCCCCGCGGAGGAGCAGTCGGTGGTCGGTACGTTCTTGGCCAGCAGCAGGGAGGGGGCCGGGTTGCCGGTCGTGCTATCGAATCTCGCGACGACCCCGCCGGGCGTTCCAGCCGGGGAACCCGGGCCACAATCGCCCGCCGCGCCGACAAACGTGAATGGCGTCAAGGTATAGGTCGTTGCCGCCGTCACCGGCGACACAAATAGCATGCCGAGGAGGACGAGGACGACGGTACTGACACCGAGGAAGCGAGGAATATTGCGCATCTGCACCCCTTCTTTCTGTATCGCGAAGACTGTCCGGCGGCAGCGCCTCAACACACTTCGTCACATCGTGCCGGGCCTTCCGCAACGGACGCTGACAGCGAATTGCAGCGAATCAGGATGAACGCGGAGAAACATCGGCGCGCATTCTCCTTGCATCATCGCGCTCGCGAACTGCGATGATTCACTACGATTGCGGGAGAGCCGGTATGCTTATTACCTCCTTCGCTTTCGCCTGATGGCCACCGCCCACCGCGGGAACACCAGATCCACTCCCGATGATTCCCGCGATGCATGCGGGGAGGCTACTGCAAGGAAATTCAACTGTCAAGATACTATGAGGTTCGTGTGGATAGTTCCTTTAGTAGGACGAATAGAGTAAAGATTTATCCTTCTCTATAGTATATCCTTCGTCAGGCGCTGCGTGTTGCAGGGCATGCAGGGATTGACCGACGCCCGTGCATCGTCGGGCGAACATATCCGTTATGATGGCGGGTATACAGACGAGAGGGCCGGGTGCGGGCGGTCGCTATCCAGGAATCGGGAGGGTCAGATGCGCGGACTCGTCTTTCTGGGGAATCGTGAAGTCGAATTGCGGCAGTTTCCCGATCCGACGCCGGGGCCGGAGGACGTGATTGTCGGCATCCAGAGTTCCGGCATGTGCGGCAGCGATTTTCGCCCGTACCGCGCGCCGAAGGCGGAGATCGCCCCGGAGCGCCTGCCGATTGGCGGGCACGAGCCGTGCGGCATCGTCATTGAGCGCGGCGCACACGTCACCGATGCCGCAGCGCGCATCGGCGACCGGGTAATGGTGCATCACTATCACGGCTGCGGCGAATGCCACCATTGCCGCGAAGGGTACAGCCAGATGTGCCTGCACGGTAGCACCGTCTATGGCTTCACCGGCAATGGCGCGAATGCTCCGTATATGCGTGTACCCGCCAGCACGCTCGTCCGCTTCCCGGACGCGCTGAGTTTCGACGAAGGGGCCGCGATTGCATGCGGGACGGGTACGGCTTATATGGCGCTCAAGCGGCTCGCTGTCTCGGGGCGGGATACACTGGCGATTTTCGGGCAGGGGCCGGTCGGGTTGAGTGGCACGCTGCTGGCGCGGGCGATGGGCGCGCGCGTTATCGCGGTGGATATTTCCCCGGGTCGGCTCGCCCTCGCCCGGCAGCACGGGGCGGATGTGACGCTCAATCCTCAGGAGGTGGATCCAGTCGCGGCGATCCGGGAACTGACGCACGGCGAGGGAGCGGACGCGACACTTGATTGCACCGGCAACCCCGCCGCCCGCGTCAATACCGTGCAGGCCGCCCGCATCTGGGGCCGTGCCTGCTTCGTCGGCGAGGGAAACACGACGACTTTCGACATCAGCCCCGACATCATTCACAAGCAGCTGACGATCTATGGCTCCTGGACATTCAGCACGCACGGCCTCGCGGAGTGCGCCCGGTTCATCGCCGACCGGGAGATACCGCTCCGGCGGATCATCACGCACCGCTTCACGCTCGACCAAGCAGATGAGGCATTCCGTACCTTCGAGGGCGGCACGACGGGTAAATGCGTCTTTGCCGTGGCGTGATGAGTTCAGCGTTCGAAGTTCGATGTTCGGAGCCCGTTCCCGTCCCACTTCGAACACGAACGCCGAACTTTGGTAAAATGGCAAGAGTGACGATCCCGTACCGGTTCCGTAAGGAGGACAGGCTCTATAGCGGTCGCAATCGCACCCCAATCCACGACGCGGGCGGCGGATCCCACCGCGCTCCATCTGATTGATACGGACATCCACAATGATCTGCCGAGCAAGCAGGAGTTGAAGCCGTTTCTCCCGGTGGAGTGGCATCCGTGGCTGGCGAACGGCGGCCCCGGCACGGCGGCGCGCTACTATGCCAACATGGGATCGGGCCGGATGGACGATGCGGTGCGCGAGGAAGACGGGCTCGCCGCCGGCGACCCCGACTGGGTCGTGCAGCAACTGCTGACGAAGTACCGCATCGATATCGGCATCCTCACCGGCTCGATCATCGGGGTCGCCATCCAGCACGACTGGCGGTTCCAGACCGCCCTCGCCAGCGCGTACAACGATTGGACACTCGCCAAGTGGGTCCGCCCGTACGACTGCTTCAAGGGCTCGATCGCCGTCGCCGCCCAGCACGCGGAAGAATCCGCGCGCGAGATTCACCGCCTCGG
>JAICJW010000021.1 GCA_025928215.1 Chloroflexia bacterium
ACGACGCGGGCGAGGAGGCGCGACCGCTGCAACTCTGGCGCATCGCGACAGAGCGGGGGCGGACGGCGGATGAGTGGTGGGTGCAGCTATCGTCGCTGCTGCACACCGCCGGACATACGCCGGAGGATGTCTCGGCGGTGGCAATATCGTCCGTCGTGCCGCAGGTATTGGTGCAACTGCGCGATCTTTGTACGCGCTATTTGCACCTGACGCCGCTCGTCGCGGGGCCGGGCGTCAACCTCGGTATGGCGGTGCAAACTGACCGGCCGAGCGAGACGGGCGCGGACCTCATCATGAACTGTCTCGCGGCGCACCGCCGCTACGGCGGCCCGGCGATCATCATCGGCTTCGGTACCGCGACGACCTTCACCTGCATCAACGCGGACGGCGCGATGATCGGCGCGGCGATTGCGCCCGGCCTCGCGCTCTCGTTCGAGTCGCTCGCTGGGCGAGCGGCGCAACTGTACAGCATTGATCTGCAACTGCCGGAGCGCGCGATTGGGACCAATACCGTTGACTCCATGCGCTCCGGTGTCGTGCTCGGCTACGTCAGCCTCGTTGAAGGCTTAGTTGCACGGATGACGCGCGAGTTAGGCGGCACGCCGCATGTCGTCGCGACGGGTTTTCTCGCCAGCATCATTGCGGCGGGTACGCCGGTCATCGGCACCGTGGACGATGACCTAACCCTCTACGGCATTTATCTGATGCACCGGCTGAACACGCGATGATGGCCGCGCCTCAACCACGCAGGAGCGATTGCGCGCCATCAATGACGATCTCCGCCCCGGTAATGTGCTTGCTGGCGTCCGAAGCGAGAAAGAGCACCAGATCCGCCACATCGGCCGCATCTGCGGCATGGCCGCGCAGGGGCGGGAAGCGCTCCGGCATCGTGATGTCGTACGTCACTTCCTCCGTATTACGCCGGTAGGTCCGCTCCTGAATATTCGTTTCCACACCGCCGGGGAGGATGACATTGACCCGAATGTCCCAGCGGGCCAGTTCAATCGCCGCCATCTTCGCGAAGGCGACCTGCCCCGCCTTCGATGAGGAGTAGCACGCGTAGCCGGGGAGCGAGAAGTATCGCGTGCCGTTGATGGACGATGTGATGATGATTGACCCGCCACCCCCCGCGCGCAGATGCGGAATCGCGTGCTTCACCGTCAGGAAGGTGCCGGTAAGGTTCGTCTCGATCGTCGCGTGCCATTCGTCGAGGGTCATCTCCGCAATGGGCGTCTGCATGCCGTTAATCCCCGCGTTCGCGAAAATGACATGCAGCCCGCCCAGCCGCGTGGCCGTCTGTGCGATGGCAGCGGCGACCGCCCCTTCATCGGCGACATCCGCTTCGAACGGGATCGCCGTGCCACCTTCCGCACCAATCGCCTCCGCGACCGCCCGGGCGGCTTCGCCCCGTACATCCACAACGGCGACCGCCGCGCCGGCCCGCGCGAATGCCCGACATGCCGCCGCACCGATCCCCGATCCACCGCCCGTTACGAACGCGACCTTCGTTTGTAGACGATTGTCCATCTCCATCACTCCCCGCTCTCCGTCCTGTAAGTCATTATCCCAGCGCGTTCAGTTCATGGCCTCGAGCGGCGCGCGCAACCGCGTGACTTCATCGGCCAGCAATTCGATACGTCCCCACGCATCGGGGGGCCGCTCACGTCCCATTCCAACCGCGACCGCCCGATAGTCCGCGAGCGCGTCCGTCGCGACGCGGAGGGCGAGAAAGCACGCTTGCCCCTCGGACTGCTCCCAGTAGGCGATCAAGGCATCGCGCGCTTCGATCAGTTGCTGTTCAACGCGGTCGAGATTGTCCATAGAAGTCAATCCAAAAATTCCAGCCGGTGCGTGCCGATGCCCTGCGCGATTACTTCCGCGAGCAGCAGGGCGTGTGCCGCGTCGTTGAGATCGAGCATCTCGACGGGCGAGTGCGAGTAGCGGCGGGGCAGATTGATGACGCCCGTCGGGATACCCTCGCGGACGAGATGCATCGTCGCGGCATCCGTGTTCGCACCGGCGAGCACGACGGGCTGCACCGGAATATCTGCCGCCTCCGCCGAATCGAGCAGCAGGCGGACCATCTGCGGCGGCATATGGTGGCCCGCGCCCCCACCGCCCGCCATCAGACGGATCACCGGCCCCGCGCCAATCTTTACATTCGCGTCTTGCGCGAGGCGCATCTCCGGCGTGTCGCCGGACGGCATCGTGTCCATCACGATGATATAGTCGGGATTGAGGCGATATGCGAGCACCTGCGCGCCCCGCAGCCCGACTTCTTCCTGCACGGCGACGGCACAGGTGAGCGTGCCGCCGAGCGTCGTGCCCTGCAACCGTTCGAGCAACTGGAGAAGAATCGCGCAGGCGATGCGATTGTCCACCGCCTTGCCATAGACGCGGTCGCCGTTCGTCAGTTCGGAGAGTGGCGCGTCGTAGGTGATCGGCATGCCCGCATGGATACCGAGCGCGGCAACTTCGGCGGCGGTATCGTAGCCAACATCAATGTAGAGGTCGCGGATCGGCGGCACGGTACGCTGCTCGTCCGGCCGCTGGAGATGGCCCGCCTTGACGCCGACGATCCCCGGCACCGTGCCGACGCGTACCTTGCGCGCGACGAGCAGCGTCTCGATCACGCCGCCGTTCTTCGCGAAGCGGATCTTGCCATCCGGCTCAATTGCCGTCACAAGGCCGCCGATCTCGTCCGAATGGGCGGAGATGAGCAGGTGCGGCCCTTCGCCACCACGCTTCGTCGCGATCACGTTTCCCATCCGGTCCACCGTCACCTCGTCCGCGAGCGGCGCGAAGCGCTCCCGCAGCCAGCGCACGACGGCCATCTCCTGCCCCGCCACGCCATCGAGCGCGGTTAACGCACGCAAGGTCTCCTTCAGTTGCCCCTTGATCGGCCCGAGATCGCTGTTCGCCACTTCTTGCCCCTCCCGTATGCGTTCATGCATCCAACCGGGCAAGCATACCGCACTGGCGTGATCGAACCGCAAATTGACAACATGCGGCCACGGGATGATACTCCTCAGTACCGTATGAAGCGTGCCGGGCCACCATGAATTGCCCGACCGGTAATCAGATCGTCGTATCACATATGCGATCACGATTCGCCATAAGAGACGTTGGATCCATTGGCATTTCACCGCGCCCCGCGCGGTCGCATTGCTCACCGGCCAGGGGGCCGGTGCGATGGAATCGTATGGCGGCACCATGCCGCCCCGGTACAGGTGGAGGTATCCGCGATGAAACAGTATCCCCCCGAGCGGCTTCGCAACGTCGTCCTGCTGTCGCATGGTGGCGCGGGCAAGACATCGCTGGCGGAAGCGATGCTGTTTACCGCGAAGGTAACGACGCGCCTCGGTCACGTCGAAGAAGGAAACACCGTCTCGGACTGGGACCCGGACGAGATCAAGCGGCACATCTCGGTCAGCACGTCGGTGCTGCCGCTCGAATGGCGCGATCACAAGATTAACGTCCTCGATGCCCCCGGGTACGCGGACTTCGTCGGCGAAATCAAGTCCGCCGCGCGCGCCGCGGATGCCGCGGTCATTGTGCTCTGCGCCGCCTCCGGCGTGGAGGTCGGCAGCGAGCAAGTCTGGGCGTATTTGGACGAGGCGCGGCTCCCACGCCTCGTTTTCATGAACAAACTCGACCGCGAGAATGCGAACTTCGCGCGGACTATTGAGCAGGCCCAGGCGAGTTGGGGAAATGCCGTCGTTCCACTCCATCTGCCGATTGGCAGCGAGGCGTCGTTCTCCGGCTATGTGGATCTCCTGAGCCGCACTGCTTACAAAGTGAGCAGCAAAAACGACGGCACCGTAGAGGCGACGAGCGTCCCCGGCGAGATGACCGACGCGGTTGAAGAAGCGCGGCTGGCGCTCGTCGAGAAGATCGCTGAGACGGACGATAATTTGATCGAACGCTTCCTCGGCGATGAGGAGATCAGCGAGGACGAACTGAAAGCGGCGCTCCGCGTGGCGGTGGCAGCGAGCGACATCGTGCCGGTGCTCGTCGGCGCGTGCCACAAGATCGCGGGCACGAGCGCCCTCCTCGATTCGATCGTTGACATCCTGCCAGGCGCGGACAAGGCGAACGTCGCGGCGCAGACGCCGGATGGGAAGCCGGCGACGCTCAAGCCGGACGCGTCCGAACCGGCGGTCGCGCTCATCTTCAAGACGATGGCGGACCCGTACGTCGGCAAACTGACCTATTTCCGCGTCTACAGCGGCACGATCCGCGCGAACACCAATCTGCTCGACGCGAATCGCAACAAGCCGGAACATGTCGGCAGCCTCTACACGATGCGCGGCAAGGAGCAAACGGCGGTCGGTGAGGTCGGGCCGGGCGACATCGGCGCGGTGACGAAACTGGCCGAAGCCTCGACAGGCGACACGCTCTGCACGCCGGAGCATCCCGTCGTCCTCGATGGCGTGCATTTCCCGGACCCGTCGTACACCGTCGCGGTGCGTCCGAAGAGCAAGGGCGACCTCGACAAACTTGGCACCAGCCTCCATCGCCTGATCGAGGAAGACCCGACGATCCACATTGATCGCGACCCCGTGACGGGCGATACGCTCGTCTCCGGCATGGGCGATTCGCACGTCCAGATCGCGACGGAGCGAATGGCGCGCAAGTTCGGTGTCAATGTGGACCTGGACATGCCGGTCGTGCCGTACCGTGAGACGGTGCAGGGCACCGCGCAGGTCACTTCCCGCCACAAGAAGCAGACGGGCGGGCACGGGCAGTTCGCGGAGGTCGTGCTGATCGTCGAGCCGACGACCGCAGGCGATTTCGAGTTCAAGGATACGGTCGTTGGCGGCAATGTGCCGAAGAACTTTATCCCGGCGGTCGAGAAGGGCATCCGCGAATCGCTGCACGAGGGCTTCCTCGCCGGCTTCCCGGTGACGAATGTCCGCGTGACATTGACGGACGGTAAGTATCATCCCGTGGATTCCTCGGAAATGGCCTTCAAGATCGCCGGATCGCAGGGCTTCAAGGAGGCGGCGCAGAAAGCGAAACCGACCCTGCTGGAGCCGGTCTATCACATGGAGATTACCGTCCCGGACTCCTACACCGGCGACATCATGAGCGACCTGAACAGCAAGCGCGCCCGCGTCCACGGTATGAACCCCGGCAGGGGCTTCACGACGATCGAGGCGGACGCGCCGCTCGCCGAAGTGCAGCGCTACGCCACCGATCTCCGCTCGATGACGCAAGGGCGCGGCTCCTTCTCCATGCGCTTTGACCGCTACGAGACCGTCCCCGCGCACCTGCAAGAGACGATCATCAAGGAGTCCCACGCCCGGCACGAAGCCGCCGCGCATCAACACTAAAGTGAAGGACTGAGGACTGAGGACTGAGGATCGGGAGGGCGCATGCCATGCGCCCCGACGAATCTCGCATTTCTCCCCCTCTCCATTGCGATGGAGAGGGGGTCGGGGGGTGAGGTTTGCAACCCGAACAAGAGCGCGAACTGATCGCCGTCGCGACCGAGGCGCGGACGCGGGCCTACGTGCCCTACTCGCACTATGCCGTTGGCGCGGCGATCCTGACGGCGGATGGGCAGATACACGGTGGCTGCAATATCGAGAATGCCTCGTATGGCCTGACATCGTGCGCCGAGCGGAACGCGATCTTCGCTCTCGTCGGCGCAGCCGCTGATCCGAATGCGCGCCGCATTCAGGCCGTCGCCGTCGTCACCGCAGGCGACGACCCCGCGACGCCCTGCGGCGCTTGCCGCCAGGTGATCCGCGAGTTCGGCAAAGATGCCGCGATCATCATCGCCAATACAGACGGCAAAGTCTTCCTTCGCACGACGCTGGAAGCATTGCTCCCCCACTCCTTCGGCCCCGAACAACTCGGTTCCCCGAATGACAACGCCGGCGGCTGACAGCCGGTTCAGCACAGGAATGACGGGCGCGCCGGTGCGTTGCAACGATCATGAGTCATGCATCTTTCTCACAACCGAAGGGGAACGCCAATGCCGTTTACTGACGCTCAGCGCGCCTTTCTTGCTCCGCCCCGCTACGGCACCGTCGCGACGATCCGCGCGGACGGCACGCCATCGCTTTTCACCGTCTGGTACGACCTCGACGGCGACGATATCTGGTTCGTCACCCGGCAAGATGTCGCGAAGATTCGCCACATCGAACGCGATCCTCGCGTCGCGTTCCACGTCGTAGACCCATCCGGCTACCCCTACCTCGCCGTTGATGGTATCGCGACGATCAGCATTGACGAGGACTACAGCAAGCGGCTTCAGATGGCGACGCGCTATCGCGGCCCCGAAGGCGGCAAGCGCTATTTGATCGAGAATCCCCTGCCGAAACCGCCCGCCGTCATCCGCATTAAGGTCGAGCGCGTCAGCAGCATGGATGCATAACAGTGCCTGACAATTCGTTGACCGTGCTTACGAACGAGAAATACATCAGCCTGACGACCTTCCGGCGGGACGGGACGGCAGTTTCAACACCCGTCTGGTTCGCTCTGGATGGCACGCGCATCCTCGTGTGGACCAGCCCCACGGCCGGGAAGGCGAAGCGGATCCGGAAGAACCCACAGGTAATGGTCGCACCCTGCACGGCACGCGGAAAAGTGACCGGCGCGGCATTCCCTGCCACTGCGGCCTTCCTCCCAGACAGTGAAGCCGCGCGGGCGAATGGTTTAATGAGTGCGCATTATGGGTTCCAGAAGCGGCTGCTCGACGGCGTGAAGTGGCTGATCCGCACCGCGCGCCGCACGCGAAACACGGGAAATGGCTTCATCGCCATCACCCCCGCTTGATCGCGGTCAGGTGCAGGCCGGTTGCCCACGCGTTGTGTTTGAGCAGCGTATCTTCCCAGTAGGCGAGCCGCCAGGTCGGGAAGAAGACGACGCGTTGCACCACTTTCGTCACCGTCGCCGCCCGCCCTTCCGGCTCACGTCGTAGCCGCTCCCGCCCCCAGTAATCCACGATGTCATGCATCTGGCCGAGTAAGTGAAAGGAATAGGAGAGGTCGCTCGGCTCCATGCCGTGCGCGCGGAAAGTCGCCGTGACACCCTCGGTCGTCAGCCGCTGGATATGCCCGACATGGTCATGTTTCCATTGGTGGATCGGGATGCGCGTGCTGTTCGTCAGCGCGTGGAAGAGCGTTTTCGGCTGCGCTTCGAGCGGGATGAAGCCGTGGAACAGCCCGCCCGGCGTGAGAACGCGCGCGATCTCCGCGACGCATTGGCCTACATCCGGCACGTGCTCAAGGAGATCAAAGAGCAGAACGATGTCGTACGAATTGTCCGCCGCCGGGATATGCGCCGCGTCCGCGACGAGATACGCGCCGCCGCTCCCCGCCTCGACCGCCTCCTGAATGGCGCTGACGCTGAGGTCCGCGCCGACAAGGGTGAGGTCCGGTCGCTCCCGATGGATCGCCCGGTTATGCCGGCCCGCGCCGCAGCCGAGCAGCAGACACGACCCGGTATGACCCATCATCGCATCGAAGGCACGCCGCAGTCGCAGGCCACCAATCGTCCGCTCCGTCGGGGAAATCCCGCCCCGACCCTGGATCGTCGCCGCGTCTTCGTAATCAAACGTAAGGACTGAGGACTGAGGACTGAGGACTGAGGGGGATTCACCGCCCGCTGCCCGCTGCCTCATTGCTCGTTGCTCATTGCTCATTGCTGATCCCGTGCCCCCTTCAGGCGATCGAGCAGTTCCACGAGGTCGGCGGCGACGAAAGTCGGTTCGATGCCCGTCGTGACGATCTCCTGCCGCTGCGAGACGCCGGTGAGAACGAGGACGGTGCGTGCGCCGATTCGGTTCGCGCCGAGAATGTCCGTGTCGAGGCGATCCCCGACCATCAGCACTTCGTGCGGCTGCAAGCCGAGACGCTGACAGGCGAGTTCGAACATGTATTTTTCCGGCTTACCGATCACCGTCGGCTGCACGTCGGTGGAGGCGACGAGCGCGGCGATCATCGCGCCACAGCCCGGCACCAGCCCCTCCTCGGTCGGCAGCGTCGTGTCCGGATTCGTCGCGACGAACGCGGCCCCGGCCCGGATGGCGAGGCAGGCGCGCTTGATGTCGTCGTAGCCGAAATGGAGATCGGTGCCGACGACCTGCACCTGCGGGCGGCGGTCATCCCGCGTGAAGCCGCCCTCATCGAAGAGTACTTCGATAAGCGCCTGCATACCGACCGCGCCGACGGTCACATCGGGCGGATAGGTGGCGCGCAGGTAGTCGCGCACGGCGATACCGGAGGTGACAATCGTCTCCTTCGGCACCGTCACACCATGACCCGCCAGCCGCTCGACATACATCTGCTGCGTGCTCATCGAGTTGTTCGTCGCGAGCAGGTACGGCACCTTCTCGTCCCGCATCCAATCGAAGATCGCATTGAGGCCAGGCAATGCCTCCTTGCCACGCCAGAGGACGCCGTCCATATCGAAGACGAGTGCGCGAATCTCCTTCAACCACGCGAGGTCGTCGCTCATCGTGTACCTCCGAGATGGACTAAATAAGGTTCGGGCGGCGCGCCGAGGAGCACCCGCGCGGCGTCAACGATGTCGGAAAGGATCGCGGAGGCGGTCGGTCGTGGCCCCGCGCCCTGCCCGACGAGCAATACCGGGCCGACGCGGTCGCCGGTCAGTTCAATCGCGTTGTAATTGGCGCTCGTCGAGCCGAGCGGGCTGCCCGCCGCAACGCGCGCCGGTGCGACGGTGAGCGATACGGCACCATCCGCATACGATCCCTGCGCGAGCAGTTTGATCGCTTCCCCGGCGGCCTTCGCCGTCGCGATTTGCTCCGCCGATACGCCGGTGATGCCGGTACGGGCGACGCGCTCCGGCGGTACGGCGACGCCGAAGCAGACCTGCGCGAGAACGCACGCTTTGTACGTCGCGTCGTAGCCCTCGACATCGGCGGTCGGGTCGGGTTCGGCATAGCCGAGGTGTTGCGCTTCCGCGAGGGCGTCCGCATACGACGTACCCTGCTCCGCCATCGCGCTGAGGATGAAGTTCGTCGTGCCGTTGATGATGCCCCGGAAGGCGGTGATCGTGTTCGCTGCCTGCACCTGCCGGAGCGCGGCGAAGAGCGGGATACCGCCACCGACTGCGGCTTCGCAGAGGAGCGGCACGCGCCGCGCCGCCGCCAGCGGGAAGAGGGCGCCGCCGTGCTTCGCCAGCGTCTCCTTGTTCGCGGTGACGACCGGCTTCCCCGCCCGTAGCGCGCGGTCAATCAGCGTGTGCGCCGGTTCCTCGCCGCCTAATACCTCGACGACAATCTGGACGGCGGGGTCGTCAATCACCGCCGCGCCGTCGGTCTGGACGAGATCGGGCGACAGACCGGCACGCGCGGCACGCTCCGGTCCGCGCTCGAAGAGTGCCGCGATTCGCACCGGGCGACCGAGCCGGTGCATGACCTGCCGCTCCTGCTCCGCGATGGCCCGCGCGACGGCCGTGCCGACCGTCCCCAATCCCAACAACCCGACGCCAATCGGCGCAATGCTCACGCGATACCCTCCCCCTGCACGGCAATCATCGCCGCGCCGCAGGATACCATATCGCGCTGCGCCGCCGTTATCGAAGCACACAGCTCTCATGGATACCATAGATTCTGTATTTTCTGGTATATCCACTTCGATTCCGCAGAGTTGGAAGCGTTCCTCAGTGTGGCACCGAGGCGACCGCTTCACCAGTATCGTCCACATATGGGTGCGCGGGCTGGATCGGCTTCCCTTCGACGAAGCGGGCGAGCGGGAACGGCTGGGCAGCGTCGGGTTGCACCCCGGTCGCCGCCCATGTCGCCATTAACTGGCCGACATACGGGCCGCTCTTGAAGCCGCTGCCGCTGAACCCGGCGGCGAGGAAGAGGCCCTCCGCGCCGAGGTTCGCTTCCAGGATCAGGCAGTGATCGGGCGTCATATCGAGGATGCCCGCCCAATCCCGCGTCACCGCCGCACCCTCCATATCGGGGATGCGCCGCGCGATTGTCTGCTTGGAGTCCGCGACGATCGCCGCGTCCGCCCGCTCGTCATACTGGTCGGCCGAGGGAACGAGGCGGGATCGTTGCCGGACGCCGATCAGCGTCTCCGTCTCGCCATAGGGGCGGAAATACGAACCGAGCGCCGTATCAATGAAAACCATATGACCGTTCGCGCCCAGAGGCAGCGCGCCTTGCCGCCGAAAGAGGACGACCTGCGTCCGATGCGGCACGATGGGCAATGCGACGCCAATATCCGCGAAGAGCGGCACGCCCCAGACGCCCGCACAGACGATGACGAGTGGCGCGGCGAAATCTCCGGCGTCCGTCGCGACACCCGTCACTTTCCCACCGCTCGTGCGGAGCGCGGTGACGGTTGTGCCGGTGACGATCTCCGCGCCGAGCCGTTCCGCCGCTGCGGCGAAGGAGCGCGCCGTGTCGCCCGGCATCGCGCAGCCCGAATCCGGCTCATACGCGCAGGCGACCAAATCATCCGTCTCCACCCAGGGTTGCAGGCGGCGGACATCGTCGCCGGCGATGATGCAGGTATTGACGCCGATCTGTTGGAGCATCCGCACATTTTCGTGGAGAGCGGGGACATTACGCGGCGTAACGGTCTGGATGAAGCCGGTACGTGCAAAACCGGGATCGCCGACGCCGACGCGATGCCGCCAGTCCCGGAAATAGGGCAGGCTCTCGTTCGCCAGCCGCGCCTCGTAGGGGTTCGTGTAATGCATGCGGACGAGGCCACCGGATTTGCCGGTGCTCGCGCCCGCGATCTCGCCCCGGTCAAGCAATATCGTCCTCATGCCGCGTTCCGCGAGGTGAAAGGCGGTACTCGTCCCATTCACCCCACCACCAACGACAATCGCCTCCGCTATCCGTGCCACGAATCGCTCCTTTCAGTCGCTTCAGGACTGAGGGCTAAGGACTGAGTACGACGCGGCGCCGCCCCTTCGCGTATTTCCATGTTCGGCACGATCGGCATACCGAAGGTGGCGGCGAATGAGGGGAGATGGACGCGAACGCCCTGTACCGCCGATGCCTCGATAGCCGCCGTGACGGCGAGCGTGCGGAGATGATCCTCAACGCTCGGCGCGCGTTGATCGCCCGTATGGTAATCGTGCAGCACGGCACGCAGCATCAGCCGCACATCGTCCATGAATGGCTCCTGCGCCGGTAGTGGCACATACTCCATCGCTTCCGTGCCGTCGTGTACGATGTGCAGGCCGTCGAAGAGCGCCGTTTGCACCAGCGCGCCGCGCGTGCAGTCCGTCCGCCAGATGAAGGAATCCCGTACCGTGCGCGCGGCCCATGTGCCGGTGTACTGAACGGTCATACCGTTCGCGAGCGTCAGCGTCGCGCAGACGGTGGCATCATGGGCGTAATCGCTCCACGGCGGGTTACTCGTGGCCGCGGAGACAGCCACGACCTCGGTATCGTAGATATGGCGGATGAGATCGAGATGATGGACGGACTGCTCCCAGAGCATCGGCTGGCGCATCGTGAGCGGATATGTATTCAGGCCCGGCGACCAGCCGTTACGGTTCCGCCAGTAGGTCAGATACGCCAGTCCAGGCGAACCAAGCTCACCCCGTTGAAGAATGGTTTTCGCGGCGATGCTCGTCGCCGCGTAGCGGAAGTTCATCGCGACGAAACAGCGTTGTCGTTGGTGCCGACAATGCTCCGCAATCGCCATCGCGTCCGCAAGATTGCTGGCAAGCGGTTTCTCCACCAGCAGCGTGCAACCCGCGTCAGCGAGCGTCATGCACAGCGCGCGGCGCTCCATCGGCGGCGTTGCGACAACAGCGAGCGCGGGCGACACCGCGGAGAGCGCGTTCGCGTGATCCGCGAAACAGGGGGCATCTGGGCCAAAGGTCTCGCGAACCCATGCCCGCCCCCCCGGGTCGGGATCTACATAGCCGACAACAGCGATGCCCGGCTCACTCGCCAGGATGCGCGCCCACATCCGTCCGCGCACGCCGACGCCGACGAGCAAAACGGAAATAGATTGATCCGGCGAGCATGGTCGTCGCGTTTGGTTCTCCCGCTCGATGCGCATTGCGTTGCTAGTCACTGCTGGTGGACGCGGCGGGGAGGGAGCCAATCGTACCGGCGGTCGCGATGCCCGTGCCGCCGCTCCCTTCACCCGCCTCGGCGACGGCCGCTGCCTCCGCGACATCGTTGATGTCGGCCATGCGCGCATTGTCTGCGGCGATGCGGGCGGAGGAGCGCTGCGTCGCCGGATCGAGCCGCCGCGTCACGAAGAAGGTGAAACTGGCGAAGACGCAGGCGATCAGGAATGGGATCTGGTAGCCGACGTAGTTGAGGATAATCCCCGTCGTGATCGGGACGACAATCGCCGCCGCGTGCTGCAACGTCACGCCCATCGCCAGGCTCGGCGCGACCTCATCCGCGACCGCGACTTTGCGCAGATAGGTCGCGGCACCAATCGGCGAGAGGGGCATCATGAAGGTATACAAGAGATAACAGAAGCAGGCGATCACGACATTGTTCGCCAGCGCGTATCCACCGAGCGCGACGACGTATCCGACATTGATCATCGAAAGCATCCGGCGCTCGCCATGCTTGTCAATCATCCGGCCAATCCACGGGCCGGAACTCATGCTCGCGAAGGTCACCGCGATCAACACCCCCGAAATCTGCGCGACACTGAGATGGTATCGGTGGACAAGCACCCAGAGGCCGAACGAGAAGAAAACCTGCTGCCGGCCGCCATCGAGCGCGCTCAAGTAATAGTAGAAGCGATATTCGTGCTTGAAGACGATTGGATCGCGCTTTGCCGCCTGCGCGCGGGCTTCGCCATCATGCAGGTGGGGGAAACCGAAAATCGCCAGCGCCGCCAGCAACGAAACCAAGCCGAGGACGACGAAGCTCGGGCGGAAGAGGCCCGGATGAAAATGAAAGACGATCAGAATGATGATCAACGCGGTCAGCGAGCCGCCCTGATTGATCGCGGCCATCCGCCCGAGGATGCTGCCACTTTTCGATTCGGAGGTCAGGCTCAATCCAAGTGAGTACTGCGTTTGCAGGACGGTGTGGTAGCCCATACTGGAAATGATTACCCATGGCGCGACGGACCAGAAACTATTCGACAGGCCGAAGAACGTGTAGCCAACCGCGAGGAGGACGAGCGCACCCGCCGTCACCCGCTGGAGCGAGACACGGTAGAAGAGCGCCGTCAGGAAAATGAGAAGGAAACCGGGAATCTCCCGAATCGCCGTGATATAGCCGAACTGCGGCCCCTTCAGCCCAAGGACCCCATCGAAATAGTTGGTGACGATATTCTGTTGTGCGTTCATCGCGAACCCGAACAACGCGGACATCGCCGCGAGCATGACAAAGCCGCGCCCTACCGGCGTCTGCCACATGCGTGCCACTCGTCGCACACTTGCCCCCTTTATCCAGACGCACGGCCCCCGCCGCACTGGCACATGCAAACCGCCACAATCGCGAGAGCGTATCACCGCTCCGGGGTGTGAACAAGGCGCGCTTTTATCGTATTCCGATGACTCGGCTTTCCCTATTGAAAGAGGTCATCAACCGCGACGCGCCAGCCGGGAAGCGCAGGCTCCGCATCGGCGATCTCGCCGCCACGGAAAATCGTGGGAGCATCCGGCGAACCGGGCGTGTACTTCGCGATGGTACGCGCGCGGGGGTTGACATCCCAGACGATCCGCGTGCCCGCCGCGAAGTAGTCCGCGCGCTTTGCCGCGTATTCCCCGTCCATCGCCCGGCCGTAGTCCCCCATTGACCGCACTTCGACCGCGAGGATCGGCGCGCCTTCAACGAAATCATCGCTCTCAATCTCAACATCATAGGCATATGCGGCATCCGGGCTGAATGATCGGCGTCGCGGAAGATTGACGATGAATCCGACGTTGTCGCCAAACGCGATGCCATGCCCCGTCTCTTCTTGATACAACACCAAGTGAAAGGCAATGGCGACGGCCACATGCCCCGGACGCGCACCCGTAGGAGACGTATGGACCAACCTTCCGTCCACGAGTTCATATTTTCCATCGTCCGGGGTGCGATAGAGGTCCTCAATTGTCGCTTCGCGCTGAATGACCATTGCGATGCTCCTTTGCCGTGCCAACATGCTGAGTATAGCGCACGAACCGTGGTATCACTCTTGCTTGAGCGCCGGGCATGATACACGCCGTCATCCGTCAGCAGAAGCGCCATCGTCGCGGGCAGATACCGTCGCCGGTCACCGATCCGGTCGCATCGGCACACGCCGCGAAGTTACGCTATGTCAGCGATACGCGGCCGGGCATCCGGCGCACGCGGGCGGGCAAAGGCTTCAGTTATCGCGCGCCGGACGGCTCTCTGATCCACGATACCGAGACGCTGCGGCGCATTCGCTCGCTCGCCATCCCCCCGGCATGGACAGATGTCTGGATCTGCGCCAACCCGAACGGTCACATTCAGGCAACCGGGCGCGACGCCAAAGGGCGCAAACAGTATCGCTATCACCCGCGCTGGCGCGAGGTGCGCGACGAGTCGAAATACACGCGATTGATTGCCTTCGGCGAGGCGCTGCCCCGCATCCGCAAGCGGGTGAACGCGGATCTCGCGCGGCATGGCCTTCCGCGCGAGAAAGTCCTTGCGACGGTCGTGCGCCTGCTCGAAACGACCTTCATCCGCGTTGGAAACGAGGAGTACGCGAAAACGAATCGCTCCTACGGGCTGACGACGATGCGCAACAAGCATGTGGATGTCTCCGGCGGCACGATCGCATTCCATTTTCGCGGCAAGAGCGGCATCGAGCATACCATCGGCATCGAGGATCGGCGGGTCGCGCACATCGTTACGCGATGCAAGGAACTCCCCGGTGCGGAACTCTTCCAGTATCTCGATGATGAGGGCAAGCGGCAGGCGATAGATTCCGGCGATGTCAACGCCTATCTTGAGGAAATCACCGGCGAGCGCTTCACCGCGAAGGACTTCCGTACCTGGGCGGGCACAGTGCTGGCGGCGATGGCGCTCAAGGAGTTTGAAGCATTCGACGACGAGGCGCAGGCGAAGCGAAACGTCGTGCAGGCGATTGAACGGGTCGCGGGGCGGCTCGGCAACACACCGAGCGTCTGCCGGAAATGTTATATCCACCCCGCCGTACTCGATGCCTATCTCGAAGGGGTGATGCTCGATGCACTCAAGCAGCGCGCCGAGCAGGAAATCGCGGACGGCCTCCACGGCCTTAAGCCCGAAGAAGCCGCCGTCCTCACCCTCCTCCAGCAACGCCTCAGCCAGGAAATGCGGGAGCGGTAATGTCTGCCGTCAGGTACGCCAGCGATTCGACGTGTGCTGTCTGCGGGAAGAAATCGAAGAGTTCCAGCGTGCGCAATGTGTATCCCGCGCCGGTGAACGATTGAAGATCACGGGCGAGGGTGACGGGGTTGCAGGAGACATAGACGAACTGGCGGGGCCGCTTGGCAATGATCGCGTCAATCACGCGGGGATCAAGCCCGGAACGCGGTGGGTCCACGAGCGCCAGTTCGAGGTCCGGCAGGAGGTCCATCGCCTTCTCGGCGGGTTTTGCGAAGAACGCGATATTCGCCAGCCCCCAGAGCCGCGCCGTCTCACGCGCCGCCGCAATCGCCGCCGGATCCACCTCGATGGCGATCACCTGCCCGGCCCGCCGCGCGAGGAACATCGTGAAGAGACCCGCGCCACAATAAATATCGGCGGCGATGTCGTGCGGCCCAAGCGTCGTCAGCTCTTCGATGCGCGCGATCAGGCGCGGCACGAGCGCGAGGTTCGTCTGAAAGAATGATCCGGCAGGCAGCACGAACGGCTCGCCACCGACTGCCACAATACTTGCGATTGGCCCCCGGTATGGCCGCGTCTCGCCGGATGGGTGCTTATAGGTAACGCTGACGACATTCGGAAGCGTGGCGAGTTTGTCCGCCAACGGATGCAGTTCGGGGCGATTCGGTAAGTCCATACCGCCGATGCCGCCGATCACGAGTTGAAGGAGCGGCGTGTCCGTCGCACCGTCGACCTTCACCTCGATCCACGCCTTGCCGCGTAAATCGGGATAGACGCCATCGGCGTACCAGTCGTTGAGGGTGGCCAGGAGGCCGGAGATCATCGGGTGGCTGATCGGGCAATGGAGAATCGGGATGACCGACTGACGGCGGCGCTTGCGGAATCCCGCGCCTCTGCTGAGGGCAATCGCGGCGGAGTACCGGTACTGCCACGGCTCATCCAGCACCCGAATCGCCTCCGGTGGATGGTCAATCCCGGCCTCGTGCATCAGTTCCGAGACGGTGGCAACCTTTGTTTCGCATTGATAGGCATACGCCATATGCTGCCACTCGCAGCCGCCGCAATCATGATCGCGGAAGTAGGGACACGGCGGCTCGATCCGGTGCGGCGATCCTTCAATGACCGCCGTAACGGTCGCGCGTGTCCAGCCCTTGCGCCCCTTCAGTGTCGTGATCGCGACATGGGCGCGCTCGCCGGGGAGACCCTTCTCGACGGGGATTGTTTGCTCGCCATACCGTGCTGTCGTCACCCCCGCCGGCGTGAATGCACCGAGATCAACATCCGCCTCGGCATAGACCATCCGCTCACGGCGACGGCGATGCGGGGTCTGTGGGGTCGGCGCATCAGGCTCCCGCGGTGTGTCCGGCCCCGGCGCGGTGGGATCGAGCGTCTCTTTCGGTGCGCTCATTACGCGCTAGCGTCGCATTGTCAGGCGGCGGAAGCCTTCGGCCATCGGCAGATCGGCCTGCTTGCCGATCTCTTCCAGCCGCTCGCGCAGCCGCTTTTCGAGATTTTCCGAACGGCCGACCTGCGAGTCATGGTGCCGGAGGGCTTCGAGTTTCTTGTCGAACGTCGAGGAGACATCCACGAAACAGTCGGGATGCTCGGCATTGAAGAAGAGCAGTTCCGCGACCTTATGAGGCTCCAGGCCCTCCTCATGATAATGCTCCGGGAAATAGATCGCGTCGCGCGCGGTCGGATAGATGGCGTCGGTTGTCGTGATGCCCACATTGCGATGATCCGGATGCAAGGCGTATGGCCGCCACGGATCGTGCGTGATGACGATGTCCGGTTTGAAGCGGCGGATTTCATGGACGATCCGGCCCCGGAAGCGATACGAGTTGTCCGTCTGGCCATCCGGCTCGCGCAGGAAGACGACTTCCTTGATGCCAAGAACCGCCGCCGCTTCGCGTTGCTCCTGCTCGCGGATTTCTGTCAGGCGCTCCGGCGTCATGTTCGGATCGGGGGAACCACGATCGCCACTCGTCACCTGCACGAGAATGGCATCCATCCCGCGCTGCACCCATCGCGCCACCGTCCCCGCGCTGGAGAATTCGAGATCATCGGGGTGCGCCACGACGACCATGAACGTCTTGTACTCGTCGTCCGGAATCCATTCCGCCATGCCGCTCGTCGCCTCCTGCTCCGCCGGGCCAATCGTGACCCGGCGTTCGTCGCCATCACAGATAACGCATCGTACCACACCGTTGAATGAGCATGGCACACGGGGAAGTGTCGCGCGCATCGCGCGTTTGAGGGAAATATGTACGTACATTGGTGGCGCAAGTGACTTGAGTACGTACAATTCGTGTGCTATGCTGATTGGGAGGAGAGATGGTTGCCGATGGGCGCGCCGGGGGTGCGTTGCCGGTCGGTATCAGGGGAGATAGGAAATTGTCACTTTCGGTGCTCATGATCGCACCGACATCGTTTTTTGCCGACTACGGCGCGCACGTCCGTCCCCTTGAGGAGATTCGCACCCTCCAGCGCCTCGGGCATCGGGTTACGGTTTGCACCTACCACAATGGGCACGATGTCCCCGGAATTACGATCCAGCGCAGTATAGACATTCCGTGGCGCAAGCGGGTCGTTGTCGGCACGACGCGGCATAAACTCTATCTGGATGCCGCACTCCTTGCCGTCGTGCTACGGGAGATGCGCCGCCTGAAGCCGGACATCATTCACGCGCATCTGCACGAAGGCGCACTAATCGGCCAGATTGCCCGCGCGACGCATCACGCGCCCCTGCTCTTCGACTATCAGGGCAGCCTGACGGCGGAAATGACCGATCACGGCTTCCTTCGTGCGTCGAGTATGCTGCGCGCCCCACTCGCGCGCCTCGAACGGACGATTAACCACGCAGCGGATATGATCGTCACGAGTACCCATCACGCCGCCAATTGCCTGCGCGCCGATACCGGCACGGATGCGGAGAAGATCGCCTGCATTCCCGACGCCGTGGACACGCTGCGTTTCCGGCCGGACGCACTCCCCGCGCGGGAGCGCGCGCTGCTGCGCGCGCAACTCGGCATCCGACCGACGGACAAAGTCGTCGTCTACCTCGGGCTGCTCGCCCCATATCAGGGCACCGATATGCTCCTCGAGGCGGCGGCGGATGTCCTCCGCCGGGTGCCGGACGCCTTTTTTCTCATCATGGGCTTCCCCGGCAACGAGCGATACCGCGTGCTCGCGGAGCGGCTCGGTATCGCGCATCGTGTCAGTCTCCCCGGTCAGATTCCCTATCTGGATGCCCATCGCTATCTCGCCCTCGGCGAGATAGCGGTTGCACCGAAACTCTCGGAAACAGAGGGCAATCAGAAGATTTTCAATTACCTCGCCACCGGGCTGCCGGTGGTCGCTTTCGATACTCCCGCCTCGCGCGAAATTCTCGGCGATCACGCGACGTTCGCAACGCGCGGCGACACGAGCAGCCTTGCGGAACGTATCACCGCGCTTCTGGTGAACCCCGTGACGGCACGCCGAACGGGCCTCGCCGGGCGCACGATCGCCCTGCGGAATTTCTCGTGGGAACGGCGCGGTACGGAACTGCTCCGGGCCTATGCGCGCATTCTTCCCCCCGAGAAATTACCGCTTGTTGGCCTCTCGCAGAGCGCACCCATCACCGCGCCCGTTTTCGCGGATGGCGGATCGGATTAGCGCACCGCACGCATGCCCCTCGTCGCATTTCCATCGTTCACGCCATGTGTCCGTACAGATTGCGGAAACACGTTATGTCACCTACACTGAGAATCGCTCGGTAAGGGGAACGTTCTCGCGTGTGGGGTAGGGGCTAATGGCTGATTCGCAACGGTCGGTTGCGCTTCGGTGCCTGATGATGGGTGCCGCAGCGTTGATTCTGCTCGCAACGCTCATTGCTGCCCCCGCCTTCACGCATGGCAGCGCGGCGCCGATCCCGTTCGGCTCCCCCGCCTTCGCCGCTCAGTGGAACAGCATCGAACCGAAAGTCCCCAACTTCTGGGGGCCGGCATATCAGAGTGTATTTCCGGAGCAATATCAGGAAGCGACGAACGGTTCCCGGCTCGTCCAGTACTTCGATAAGGCGCGCATGGAGCAGACGACGGCGAGCGGGCCAGTCACGAATGGGCTGCTGACGGTCGAACTGATCACCGGGCAGCGACAGTTCGGCAA
>JAICJW010000510.1 GCA_025928215.1 Chloroflexia bacterium
GGGGCGGTTCGCGAACCGCCCCTACGAATCACTGTTGCAGCCATTCCATGAAGGTTCGCGATCTTCAGCCAGACTTCAATAAGGCCGGTTCCTCGTCAGTCAGGGTGATGTCGGTGGTGTTCGTGCGTATCTGCTCGACGTTCTTAGTGCCGGGGAATGTGCTGCTACGGAACCAACTCCGGAAACAAGGGCGCGAGGTCGTCGAGCAAGGGGCCGAGCGCGCCCGCAAGGTAGCGATGGACATCGGCGGAGACGGTGAAGCCCGCGCCCGTAAGCGCCAGATGCAGCGCTGCTTCGGGATCAGCAGACGCGAGGACGTGAGGCCGGACGCGCACCATGACCTCGGCGATGATCGCTTCCTGCCGCTCATCGAGGGCGGCACGCGCGACGACGAGCGGGCGGATCGGCGTAGTGATCCTCCCCGCCCGCGCCAGCCGGATCCACTCGCGCAGCCGGATCTCCGCCCGCATGAGCGGCGTGACCGCCCGTTCGGCAGCCTCGGTCGCGACGATCGTCGCGAAATCCGCCTCATCCCAGGCATAGGTGGCCCATGAATCCTCGTAGGCTGGCTGCAGGATTGTCGTCATACTCATTCCATCGTCCCTGGCGCCGCAGCGCGCTCGTGCGCGTTCATGCACTTTTATAACGTGTGCGGCGCCAATTTGTTTCGCGTCTCGATCACCGAGGGAAACGAGGAGGGTACAGACGACGTTACGCGATCGTCCACGTCTCGATGTCCGCCATCACAGCGGCGGGGGAGGGGAAGTCGCGCGCGTCGCGGAGGAACGCGCCGCTCGGCGGGAGGAGGGGCAGAATCTCCTTGCCCGGTAAGTACTTACCAATGATTTTCGCCTGGATATGCGCGGCGCCCTCATAGATGCGAATCACCGCCGCGTCCGCGAAAATCTGGGCGATCGGCATCTCCTTCATATACCCCATGCCGCCGTGCAGGAGCATCGCTTCCTGCGCCGTCCAGAGCGCCGTCTCCCCCGCGACCAGTTTCGCCAGTGACGCCCAGACGAAGAACCGCTCATCCCCGGCCTGCTCGTGCGCCGCCGCTTTGCGCACGAGCAGGCGCGCGATCTCCACCTGACGCTGCATGATCTGGAGATGATTGCGCACATCGGGAATATCGGCGAGTTTCTTGCCGAACTGCTCGCGCTCGTGCGTATACTTTTCCGCCTCGTCCATCGCGTGGCGGGCGATGCCCGAACCTTGCGCGGCGATCCAGATGCGCGAGTGCTGCAAGGTGGATTCGATGATCTGCCACCCCTGGTTGCGCTTGCCCATCAGCGCGTCTTCGGGGACGAAATGATTCTGAAAGACGACTTCGCACAGTTGCGAGCCGGGCTGACCGAGTTTGTCAAAGTCGGAGACCGTGACGCTCTCCACCCCCGGCCCAATCTCCGTCAGCAGCACCGAGATGCCCCGCCCTCGCTCTTCGGGCCGCCCGGTGCGCGCGGCCAGTACCATCACGCTCGCCGCGCTCGCGCTGGTGATGAACCGCTTGGTCCCATTGACGATCCAGCCCTTGCGGCCTTCATCCCATGTCGCTTTGCAGCGGATCGCCTTGGCATCGGAGCCGGTGTTCGGCTCGGTCAGCCCGAAGCAGGCGATCATCTCACCGGCGGCCATCCGGGGCAGATACCGCGCGCGCTGCGCGTCCGTGCCGAATTGGGTGATCGGGAAGGCGGTGAGCGAGTTCTGGACGAGGATGTCCAGCCCCAGGCCACCATCGCCGCGCGCCAATTCCTCCATCACTGCCACCTGCTGGCCGGAGGGAACCGCGTTGCCGCCGTATTCCTCGGGGATTTCCAGCCCAAGTAAGCCGATTTCGGCACATTTTTTCATCAGTTCGCGCGGATAGTGATGCGGATCGCGCTGCGCCGCTTGGAGATACTGCGGAAACTCGCGGAGGACAAAATCCCGCGTGAGCAACGCGAACTCATCGGGGCGTTCGTCCGTGATCCCTGATGCGGTATCATTGGCATAGATGGCTGACATACGCGAATCGTATCTCCGAATCTCAGATAATTCAAGGGCAGTCGACGACGGAGCAAGGCGCCCGTTCATTTCGCTATGGCAAGAGTGTTGCCGCGACACGATGATGACGTTATTCCTGATGTGCCTCAACGTAGATGCGGAGGGCGGCACGCATCTTTGATTCCCACTGCTCGCCCTGCGCCTGATACCACGCGAGGACATCGGGATCAACATGCATCGTCACGATCTCCTGTTTTCGCGGACGCCTGAATTTGGCGCGAGCGAAGAACGTATCATCAAGGGGGGGAATATCTGATGTGTCAATCGCATCGTCGGTCAATGCATCAATTTTGCTCTCATCCCAGACGAAACGCACCGAAACATCGCCTCATAATAGCGTGCATTCAACCTCACGCTGTACTGCGTACCCTTAGTATGCGTTGCGGTCGCGGAAGATCAGGATGACGGTTTTGGCGATGATTTTCAGGTCGAAGAAGAGGGACCAGTTCTCGACGTAGTAGAGGTCGTAGCGCGTCCGCTCCTCGATGCTCGTGTTGCCCCGCAGGCCGTTCACTTGCGCCCAGCCGGTGATGCCCGCTTTCTCGCGGTGGCGGCGGGCATAGCGCGGGATGGACAGCGTGAAC
>JAICJW010000209.1 GCA_025928215.1 Chloroflexia bacterium
GAGGATCGGCGATACGGCCAGCTCCCCGCCTGGGCCGACGGGATCGACGCGGTGCGACTGATGACCGTCCACGCCGCGAAAGGGCTGGAGTTTCCGGCCGTCTTCCTCCCGCAGGTGCGGCAGGGCCATTTCCCTTCCAGGGGCCAGACGCCACGCTTCAGTTGCCCGCCGCCGCCCGGCATGATTGCCGAGGATGCGGGGTTGACGCCGGACGCCGTCCGGGAGCATGAGAAGGAGCGAGCGGAGGAGGAGGAAGACTGCCTCGCCTTCGTGGCGCTCTCCCGTGCGCGGGATCATCTGACGCTGACCTGCTCCGCCTATCGGGGCAAGAGCCTCACGCAAACGAAACCGCCGCTCTGGCTCCCCTACCTCGTGCCGGACCCACCGCCCGTACCGCCGAAACCCACGGCGGCCGTTGCGACGGTAGAGGCGGAGCCCGAGACGAATGGGGCGGAGCCGCGCGTCTTCGATGCGATCCTCCTCGATGCCTACGCGCGCTGCCCGCAACGGTATGCCTATGATTACGTTTGGGGGTTTCGAGAGCACCGCGAGCGGGCTTCGTACGAGTGATTCATGCGGTGCCTCTATACGGTGCTGGGTGAGATCGCCGATGAGCGGCTGACGAGTACGGCGGCGCTTGATCGGTTCGACGAGGAATGGGACAGGAACGGGCCAACCGAGGAGCATCCGTATACGGGGCTGTACAAGAGCCGTGGGCAGCAGGCGGTAGCGCGCGCTGCTGCGACGGTCGCCGGCTTGGCTGCCGATGGGGCGACGGTGATGCACCGCCAGCAAATCATCGAGCTTGGAGACGGCTACGCCGCGACGATCACGCCGGATGCGCTCGTTATCGCGGAGGACCACCAAACCGTGCGGGTCCAACGCTGGCTGACGGGCGGCCCGAGTGAGAGCAGAAAGGACGACAAAGTCCACGGGCTACTCTATCTCGCGGCGAAGCTGGCAGTCCCGGGCGCTGAGCCAGTGGTCGAAATCCGCTACGTCGCGCGGGACCTCGACGCGGTGCCGGTCTTCACGAAGACGAAGACGGGTGAGCCGACGCCGCCCTCCGAAAAGGTTATCGAAAACCGGCGCACCTATTACCGCGAGGCAGCGGCGGGCATCGTCGCCGGGCGATTCGCTCCGAAACCCGACGACTACAGTTGCCCGCGCTGCCCGTATTACTTCATCTGCCCGGGGAGTGCATCCGGCGAGGAGGATTCGGATATCTCGTCGTAGCGACTTCCGGTTTGTATGCTCTCCGCCGATTATTGGGCAGGAGGTAATTTCGCAGCCATCCTGCTATCGTACATGCTTCAGGATGGTTACGCGATGGATTTCATCGGCGATAGATCAATCACATTTCCCCATGCTGGCACGATCAATTCGTGAAACGTGTCGACAACGGGGGTCGGTGAACAATGATGATGCTACCCGTCGCAATTAATCGAGGTGCTGCCGATGCCGCGTATCTTCGATAATATCGGCCTCTCTCTCCTTCCTGCGTTGGGGGAGACGCTTGCCAAGTCCTTCCGCGCCGATTTCTGCGTCGGGTACTTCAACCTGCGTGGCTGGGGGCAGATCGCCGATCGCGTGGAGCCGTGGGCGGGCGGCCCCGGCGCGTGTTGCCGCGTGCTCGTCGGGATGCAGCGGCTGCCGGTGGACGAATTGCGCGAATATCGTAGCCTCGCGCGCGACGAGCGGCTGCTCGACAACCCGACGGCGTTGCGCATGAAGAAGCGCGCCGCCGAGGAATTCCGGCAGCAATTGCTCATCGGTGCGCCGACGAATGCGGACGAGGCCGCACTGCGGCAACTGAGCGCGCACCTGCGGGCGAAGAAGGTCGTCGTCAAACTGCACCTGGCATACCCCCTGCACGCGAAGCTCTACCTCGGCTACCGCCACGACAACGATAACCCGATCACGGGCTATGTCGGCAGCAGCAATCTCACCTTCGCGGGCCTCGGCAGGCAGGGCGAGCTGAATGTGGACGTCCTCGACCACGACGCGGCGACAAAGCTGCAAGGCTGGTTCGACAAGCGGTGGGATGATAATTGGTCGCTCGACATCTCCGGCGACCTCGCGGACATCATTGACGAGAGTTGGGCACGAGAGCAGTTGCTCTCGCCCTATGAGATCTACATCAAGATGGCGTACCACCTCGCGCGGGATGCCCGCGCCGGAGTTTCCGAGTTCGGCATCCCGCGCGAGTTCGGCAATACGCTCTTTGCGTTCCAGAAGGCGGCGGTACAGATCGCGGCACAGCACATCAACAACCGCGACGGCGTGATCATCGGCGATGTTGTCGGCCTGGGAAAAACCCTGATGGCGACGGCGCTCGCCAAGATCTTCGAGGACGACCACGACTGGGAAACCTTGATCATCTGCCCGAAGAACCTCGAGACGATGTGGCGGGATTACGTGCGCCGCTACCGCCTGCGTGCCGAGGTGCTGCCGATCACGCGGGTTTTGGGCGAGTTGCAGGACTTCACGCGGTTCCGCATCGTCCTGATTGACGAGAGCCACAACCTCCGCAACCGCGAGGGGCGGCGGTACCGCGCCATCCAGGACTACATCGCCCGCAACGGCAGCCGCTGCATCCTGCTCTCCGCCACGCCGTACAACAAGACCTACCTCGACCTCTCGGCGCAACTGCGCCTCTTCGTGCCGGAGGACAAGGACATCGGTGTCCGCCCGGAGCGGATTATCCGGGAGAAGGGCGAGCCTGCCTTCACCGCCGACTACCAGTGCGCCCCGCAGACCCTCGCCGCCTTCGAGAAGAGCACGTACGCGGACGATTGGCGCGATCTGATGCGCCGCTACCTCGTGCGGCGCACCCGCAGTTTCATCAAGGCGAACTACACCGAGGAGGACGAAACGGACGGGCGGCGGTACCTCACCTTCGCAGACGGCAGGCGCTCGTACTTCCCGGAGCGCCTGCCGATGACGGTGCCGTTCGCCATCGGGCCGGAGGGTGGGGATGATCCGTACGCGCGCCTCTACGCCCCCGCCGTCGTGGACGCGGTAAACGCGCTGCGGCTGCCGCGCTACGGCCTCGGCAACTACGTCCTGCCCAGCCCGCGTACGCCGCCGACGAAGGCCGAGGCGAAGACGCTGGAGGGGCTTTCCCGCGCCGGGAAACGGCTGATGGGCTTCTGCCGCACCAACCTCTTCAAGCGGCTGGAGAGTGGCGGCCCCGCCTTCCTGCAATCCGTCGAGCGGCACATCCTGCGGAACTTCATCTTCATCCACGCCATCGAGCACGGCCTGCCCCTGCCGATCGGTACGCAGGGCGCGGATGTGCTCGATACCAGCGCGCTCGACACGCGCTACACGGACATGGACGCGGAGGCCGTCATTCCAGGGTCGTTCGACTTCGAGGACGATGTGCCGGCCGAGCGGGAGGAGGAGCATGTCGGCATCCTCAGCGAGACGGCGTACCGGCAGCGTGCCGCCGCAGTCTACGGCGAGTACGCCGCGCGCTACCGGACGCGCTTCAAGTGGCTCGCGCCCGCGCTCTTTGCCCCCGCCCTCGCCGCCGATCTGCTGGCGGACGCGCGTTCCCTACTCGCCGTCCGACAGTCCTGCGGCGTCTGGGATCAGGCGAATGACACGAAACTGGACGCCCTCGCCGCGCTGCTCACCGGGCGGCACGCGGGCGAGAAGGTTCTCGTCTTCACGCAGTTCGCGGACACCGTGGCGTACGTGACGAGCGCGCTCCGGGCGCGGGGCATCACGCGCATCGAGGGCGTGACCGGGGACGCGGAGCACCCGACCGAGATCGCGTGGCGGTTCAGCCCGGAGAGTAACGAGAAGCGCGCCGCCGTCGCACCGGGGCAGGAGTTGCGCGTCCTCATCGCGACGGATGTGCTGAGCGAGGGGCAGAATTTGCAGGATTGCGCCGTCGTCGTCAACTACGATCTGCCCTGGGCGATCATCCGGCTCATCCAGCGGGCCGGGCGGGTGGACCGCATCGGGCAGCGCGCGGCGGAGATCCGCTGTTACTCCTTCCTGCCCGCCGAGGGTGTGGAGCGGATCATCCGCCTGCGAAGCCGCGTGCGCGAGCGGCTGCGCGAGAACGCCGAGGTCGTCGGGGCGGACGAGACGTTCTTCGAGGACGACCTGACGGACGACCTGCTGCGCGACCTCTTTACGGAGAAATCGGGCATCCTGGACGCCGACGATGACAACGAGGTGGACCTCGCCTCCTACGCCTATGAAATCTGGAATCAGGCGACGAAGGACGACCCCGCGCTGCGGAAGCGCATCGAGGCGATGCCCGATGTCGTCTACTCCACGCGCGCCCACACGCCGACCTCGCTCGAACCGGCGGGCGTGCTGCTCTATGCGCTGACGGCGGACGGCAACGACGCCCTCGCCTGGGTGAACGAGCACGGGCAGCCGGTCACGGAGTCCCAGCTCGCCATCCTGCGCGCCGCCGCGTGCGCCCCGAATACGCCCGCCATCCCGCGCGACCCACGGCATCACGACCTCGTGACGGCGGGCGTGCTGCACCTCGCACAGGAGGCGCAGAATGCGGGTGGCCAGCTCGGCAAGGCGTCCGGGGCGCGCTATCGCGCCTACACCCGCCTGAAGCAATATGCGGGGCGCATCCACGGCCAGATTTTCGCCCCCTCCGTCGAGGCGGTGGTGGAGGACATCTACCGCTACCCCTTGCGGCCCGTGGCGACGGAGACGCTGAACCGCCAGCTGCGGAGCGGCATCACGGACGCGGATCTGGCGAACCTTGCCATCCAGATGCGCGAGGAGGGGCGGCTCGTCGTCCTCCCGGAGAGCGCGGACGCCGACGAGACGCCGGAGCCGCAGATTATCTGCTCGCTCGGCCTATTCCCGATAGGAGGACGCTAACGATGCCGCTCGCGCACGCGCAGATTCGCCAGTATTTGACCGCGTTCGATTTCCGCCGCCTCTTCAACGGCCTGGGGTGGGACAACTACGCGGCGCAGGAGCGCGTCGTCGTTGGCGGGCAGACGTACGCGCTCGCGGGTGTCGCCGTCAAGCGCGGTATGGCGGTCCTCGTCTGCGAGCAGGCGACCATCCCGCCGTACGCCACGCGCCGTGCGATTGATCGCGCGGTGACGAAGAATGTCGCCTACGAGCACATCATCATCTTCGCGGACAGCGCGCACGCCATGCAGGTGTGGCAGTGGGTCAAGCGCGAGACGGGCAGGCCGGACGCCGCGCGCGAGCAGACCTTCCACGCCGGGACGAGCGCGGACGCCCTCGTGCAGAAGATCGCGCGCATCGCCTTCACACTCGATGAGGAAGAATCGCTGACGATGCCGCAAGTGACGGGCCGCGTCGCCCGCACGCTCGATGTGGAGACCGTCACCAAGCGGTTCTACGCCGAGTTCAAGAAGCAGCACGCGGCGTTCCGCGACGCGATTGCCGGTATTCCGGCGGACGCGGCGGGGCAGCGGGACTGGTACGCCTCGCTGATGCTGAACCGGCTGATGTTCATCTACTTCATCCAGAGCAAAGAGTTGCTCGACGGCGACCCGGACTATCTGCCGCACCGCCTGAAGGAGACGCAAGCGCGCCTCGGCCCCGACCAGTTCCACGGTTTTTATCGCGAATTCCTGCTGCATCTCTTCCACGATGGGTTGAGCGCGCCGTTGCCGCACGCGCCGGAGATCGTCGCCTTGATCGGCGACGTGCCGTACCTCAATGGCGGCCTCTTCGATCTGCACGAGATCGAGCAGACCTACGCGGCAATCGAGATTCCCGATACCGTCTTCGCGTCGGTCTTCGATTTCTTCAAGCAGTGGAACTGGCACCTGGACACCCGGCCGAACCGCGCGGGCAACGAGATCAACCCCGACATCCTCGGCTATATCTTCGAGCAGTACATCAACCAGAAGGAGATGGGCGCGTACTACACGAAGGAGGACATCACCGGGTACATCGGCAAGAACACGATCGTCCCCTTCCTCTTCGATGCCGCCCGGCGGCAGAACGCCATCGCCTTCGCGCCGGACGGCGCGGTCTGGGGGCTCTTGCGCGAGCACCCCGACAAGTACATCTACGACGCGGTGCGCAAGGGGAGCGACGCGCCGCTGCCGCCGGAAATCGCGGCGGGCATCGGCGATGTCTCCAAACGCGGCGGCTGGAACAAGGCGGTCGCCGACGACGCTATCGCCCTGCCGACCGAGACGTGGCGCGAGTTCGTCGCGCGCCGCCAGCGGTACGAGGAGACGTGGGGCGCGCTCGTGGATGGCGCGGTGACGGCGATCAACGATCTGATCACGCGCAACCTCGATATCCGCCAGTTCGCGCAGGACGTGATTGATAACTGCGAGTCCCCGGACCTGCTCAATGCGCTCTGGGAGACGCTGGCGGGCAAAGAAGCGACGGCGACCCAGCCCGCCAGGCCGCCGATGACGATCCTCGACCCGACCTGCGGCTCTGGCGCCTTTCTCTTCGCCGCCCTGAATATCCTCGAACCGCTCTACGATGCCTGTCTGGAGCGGATGCAGGCCTTCGTGGACGCCCCCGGCGCGCTGATCGGCGCGGGCACGCGGGACCGCTACGCGCGCATCCTCGCGGCCTACGCCGGGCGCGACCGCCCGTACGCGATCATCAAGAGCATCATCGTCGGCAACCTCTACGGCGTGGACATCATGGAGGAGGCGGTGGAGATCTGCAAACTGCGCCTCTTCCTCAAACTCGCCGCCCATCTGGACGACATCGGGCGCATCGAGCCGCTGCCGGACATTGACTTCAATATCCGCGCCGGGAACACGCTCGTCGGCTTCGCGAACGCGGAGGATGCCCGCCGCGCCATCGGTCGGCTCGGCTCGGATACCGCCTTCGCGGCGATTGCCGAGCAGGCGGAGATTACCGGGCGGATCGTCGAGCAATTCCAGCGACAGCAGGCGGACTACGACAACCCGATGACCCCGACAGATAAAGCGGCATTGCGCGCGAAAATGGACGACCTGCGCGACGCGCTCGATCCGTTCCTCGCCGCCACCTATGGCATTGACCGCATCGCCTACGCGGACGCGGATGAGTACGCGGCGGCGTTTGCGGCATGGCGCGCGAGCCACCAACCCTTCCATTGGTGGAGCGAGTTCTTCCCGATCATCAATCGCGGCGGATTTGATGTAATTATCGGCAATCCTCCATTTGTAGAATATGTTCCCAGCAAAGTGCACTATAGGGTTTCCCCCTTGTACGAGACCCTGTCTTGTGGAAACCTTTATGCATTCATAGCGGAACGCTGTACAAAACTGCTCAGTCGAACAGGATACTTCGCATTCATAATGCCTTCCGCAAGCTGCTGTACGCCACGTATGACTCCCTATATGTCCGTCGCGACTCGAAGGTTCAGACGCATATGGATTAGCATCTATGATGAGAGGCCCTCAAAGTTGTTTGGCGGGGTAGATCAGCAACTATCTATCCATATCGGTTGCCTCGAAGGGCCATGTGCATATGTCGAGATTACTCCGATGCGACATTGGACGAGTACGCCACAAGATGAAAGACCTCACCTCTTTGAAACGACGCGTTACCAAGCCCTAGATCCGATGAAGCGCGTCGCTCAAGTAGTGCCCAAGATCGGGTGTGACTTGGAATCTGGATTGCTGAGCAAGTTGGGTGCTACGGAGTCATTAGATATTGAGACTTTGAGGTCTCGGCACAGGTCCGCATCTATTTACTATCGAAACGCTGGTGGTCGATACTGGCGGCTCGTCAAGAGCTTCCCGACCGGATTCGAAGCAGAGGGAGGAAGAACGAGTACAACTACGGAAAAACAAATGTCCGTCATGCAGGAAGCGGTCCCTGTCCTTGTGTGTCTGTTTAGTTCATCGACCTTTTATTGGTTTTGGAGGGTCGTGTCCAACTGTAGACATTTGACC
>JAICJW010000446.1 GCA_025928215.1 Chloroflexia bacterium
CGATGACCCCGAAGAAGCCGAACTCCGCGCTGCGTAAAATCGCCCGCGTCCGCCTCACGAATGGCATCGAAGTGACGGCGTACATTCCGGGTGAAGGGCACAACCTGCAGGAGCACTCGGTCGTCCTCATTCGAGGTGGCCGCGTCAAGGACCTGCCGGGTGTGCGGTATCACATCGTACGTGGTACGCTCGATGCGCGTGGTGTCGAGGATCGGAAAAAGGGCCGGTCCAAGTACGGCACCAAGGCACCTAAGGCCGGCGCGGCAACTGCCGCGAAGCGTCGGTAATTGCAGACGCGGGTGAGCCATGCGCTCCCCGGCTGTGCAACGACCGAAAACCGACCCGCTAGGGTGTGAGCACGTCAGGAGCGGAAGGGGCGAATATCCAGCCCCCCGCTCTTTCGTGTGACTGGCAAATTGTTCGGAATGTTGAGGAGAGCGAAGCGCAATGCCGAGGCGAACAAAGGTTGTCAAGCGTGAAACCCTGCCCGATCCCCGCTATGGGAGCGTCGTCGTTCAGCAGTTCATCAATAAGTTGATGATGAACGGCAAGAAGGGGCTCGCCGAGAGCATCGTCTACGAGGCGTTCGACAAGATTCACGAGCGCACCGGGCGCGATGCGCTGGAAGTCTTCGAGACCGCGATGCGCAACGCCACGCCGGTGATCGAAGTCAAGCCGCGTCGCGTCGGCGGCGCGACGTTGCAGGTGCCCGTCCCGATTGAGGGGCCGCGCCGTACCTCGCTCGCCATCCGCTGGTTGCTTGGCGCCTCGCGCAGCCGCAATGGTCGCACGATGTCGGACCGGCTCTCGGCGGAAGTGCTGGACGCTTTCAACAATACCGGCGCGACGATCAAGAAGAAGGAAGACACGCACCGTATGGCAGAAGCGAACAAGGCGTTCGCCCATTATCGCTGGTAGTAGCAAGTAGTCAGTAGTCAAAAGGGACATACCGTAGTCGGGAACAGTGGCAGAAAAACAGACGCGCGGCGCCTCCGTTTTCAACTGACTACTGGCTATTGACTACTGACTACCACAGGGAAAAGAAGACATGAGCGTAGCGACACAGGCAGTACCACTTTCGAAACGGATGCAGGCGCTCGAAAAGACGCGCAACATCGGCATCATCGCCCACATTGACGCGGGCAAGACGACGACGACCGAGCGCGTCCTCTATTACACCGGGCGTATCCATCGCACCGGCGAAGTCCATGATGGCGCGGCGACGATGGACTGGATGGAGCAGGAGCGCGAGCGCGGCATCACGATTACCTCCGCCGCGACGACCGCGTTCTGGTCCAAGAGCGCACGCAACGGCGACGCGAAGCAGCCCGACGCGGTGCGCATCAACATTATTGACACCCCCGGCCACGTGGACTTCACGGTCGAGGTGGAGCGTTCGCTCCGCGTGCTCGATGGTGGCGTGGTCGTCTTCGATGCCGTCGCCGGGGTCGAGCCACAGAGTGAGACGGTCTGGCGGCAGGCGGACAAGTATTCCGTGCCGCGCATCTGCTTCGTCAATAAGATGGATCGCACGGGCGCGAACTTCGAGCGCACCGTCGAGATGATTATTGATCGCCTCCGTGCCAAGCCGGTAGCGATTCAATTGCCGATTGGCAGCGAAGATAAGTTCCGTGGCGTGATTGATGTCTTTGAGCAGCACGCCATCATGTATTACGACGACAAGGGCACGGACATCCGCATCGAACCGATCCCGGCGGAGCTTCAGGCGAGCGCCGCGCAGGCGCGCCTCGATCTCGTCGAGGCGATCGCCGAGACGGATGAGGACTTGACGCTTCGCTACCTCGAAGAAGATGAGTTCTCCAACGATGAACTGCGCGCCGCGTTGCGGAAGGCGACGATCGCCAATATGCTCGTCCCGGTGCTCTGTGGCACCGCGCTAAAGAACAAGGGCGTCCAGTCCATGCTCGATGCAGTGGTGGATTACCTGCCCTCACCGCTCGATGTGCCGCCGGTGGCAGGCACGAATCCGAAGACGGACGAAGAGGAGACACGCGGTGTCGGCGAGGACGAGCCGTTCAGCGGTCTCGTCTTCAAGATTGCCAACGACCCGCATGTCGGCAACCTCGCCATTGTCCGCGTTTACAGTGGCAAGCTGGAGAAGGGCACCTATGCCCTCAACTCCTCGAAGGACCGGCGCGAGCGGGTTGGCCGCTTGATCCGGCTGCACGCGAACCACCGCGAGGACATTGAAGAGGTACTGGCGGGCGACATCGCGGCGATCATCGGACTGAAGGATTCCTTCACCGGTGACACGCTCTGCGATCCCGCGCATCCGATCATCCTCGAATCCATCAAGTTCCCGGAGCCTGTTATCCAGGTTGCCATCGAGCCGAAGACCAAGGTTGACCAGGATAAGATGGGCATGGCCCTCGCGCGCCTGGCGCAGGAAGACCCGACCTTCCAGGTTCGCACGGAAGAGGAGACGGGCCAGACGCTGATTGCCGGTATGGGCGAGTTGCATCTGGAAGTGATCGTGGACCGTATGCTCCGCGAGCATAAGGTGGAGGCGAATGTCGGTCGCCCGCAGGTGGCGTATCGCGAGAGTATCACCAAGACCGTCAAGCAGGAAGGCCGCTTCGTGCGGCAGACCGGTGGTAAGGGGCAGTTCGGCGATGTCTGGATCGAAGTCTCGCCCGCCGAGCGCGGCGGAGGCTTCACGTTCCAGGACAAGATCGTCGGCGGCTCCATCCCGCGCGAGTACATCTCGTCGGTTGAAGCGGGCATCAAGGAAGCGATGGAGGGCGGCGCGTTCGCGGGCTATCCCATCGTAGACATCACCGTTGCCCTCTATGATGGCTCCTATCATGAAGTGGACTCCAGCGAAATGGCGTTCAAGATCGCCGGTTCGATGGCGCTCAAGGAAGCTGTCCGCAAGGCGGCGCCCGTCGTGCTCGAACCGATCATGAAGGTCGAGGTGACGACGCCGGACAACTTCATGGGCGATGTGATCGGTGATCTTTCCAGCCGCCGTGGTCAATTGGCATCCATGACCGAGCGTTCGGGCGCGCAGATCATCAATGCGTTCGTGCCGCTGGCGACGATGTTCGGGTACTCAACCGACCTGCGTTCGATGACGCAGGGGCGCGCCTCGTATTCGATGGAGTTTGACCACTACGAGCCGCTTCCGCCCAGCCTCGCCGACGAACTGGCGCAGAAGGCGACGACGCGACGATAACCGAGTTGACTGGGCCGGGCATCGCCGCTTCGGCCCATTGTATTGAGTGACGGAGAGGTACCGAACGATGGGCAAGGCAAAGTTTGAGCGGACCAAGCCGCATGTCAACGTGGGGACGATCGGGCATGTGGATCACGGCAAGACGACGCTGACGGCGGCGA